>DYTA01000099.1 GCA_020726205.1 Nitrosospira multiformis | reverse complement strand
TTGCCAAATCACGTGCAACCTGTTCCATATTCGGTAGATTTTCTGGTGAGATTAATTCACTCAAATTTACGACTTGTAGTCCGGCGTAACCACATGGGTTAATGTAGCTAAATGGTGTTTTGTCCAAGTTATAATTAAAGCTCAAACCATGATAAGTACATCCCTTGCGGATTTTTAGCCCAAGCGATGCAATTTTTTTACCATCGACATATACACCAGGGGCATTACGATCGCCATTTGCCTCAATTCCAAGACTTTTTAGATATGCAATAACACCATTTTCGATACTGGTTACTAATTCACGAATTGAAATACCGTGCCGCTTTAGGTCAATCATAAAGTAAATAACTATCTGCTGTGGTCCATGATAAGTTACTTGCCCACCTCTATCTGTACGTACAATTGGGATTGAATGCGTTTTAATTAAAATGTGCTCTTCTTTACCAGCAAGACCCAACGTAAAAATTGGATCATGTTCAACTAACCAAAACTCGTCTTGAGTTATTTCAGTTCGCTGTTCCGTTAAATTCTTCATTAACTCCCAACATTGTTGGTAATCTATTTTGCCGATAAATTTAATTTGTGCTGTCATTATAATGTCATCTTTACTAATGGGTGATTGTGTAATGCTTGATAAATTAAATCTAATTGTGCTTTTGATTCAGCGTACATAATTGCTGTAACAGCAATGTATTTACCACTACTACTTAAACGTGTAGTAATATTACCTTGCGGATTAAACTCTTTACTATGAGCACCAACAATTGCGCAAATTTCATTTATTAATTCAGGATCATTAAACCCCATTACTTTTAAATTAAATTTACAAGGAAACTCAAGTAAATCTTCGGTTGTCGTAATATTATTTTGTGTCATTATTTTTATCCTTTTGATGGTCATATTCTTCAATTAAATCATGATCTGTATTATTTTTAAATGCGTCTTGTAGATTTGGTAGTGGGGGTAATTCTTCTAGACTTTGTATTCCAAGGTCATCAAGAAACCTACTCGTTGTTGCTAATAATTCTGGTTTTCCAGGTAATTGCTTATGTCCCACAATTTCAATCCAACCTCGTTCAAATAATGTTTGGATTATATTACTATTAATTGCGACTCCTCGTAAATTTTCAATTTCACCACGAGTAACTGGTTGTCTATATGCAATTATAGATAATGTTTCCATTACAGCTCTTGAGTACCTTGCTGGTTTGGTGCTATAGAGTTTATTAATATAGCTTTGATACTCTGGTTTAGAACGAAAACGGTAACCACTAGCTAATTTAAGTAGCTCAATACCTTTTTCATTATAATCTACGCTAATTTCTTCAATAATTTCTTTTAATTTATTATTGCTAATTTGATGTTCAAATACTATTGCTAGTTGTTCTAGATCTATAATATCATTAGCCGTTAATAGACAAGCCTCAATGACTTTTTTTATATGTGAGAAATTATTCATTATGCTGCTAACTCAATATAAATAATTTGTTCTTCATCTTGGGTTATAGAAACCATACCTTCTTTTCCTAGTTCCAGAATTGCAATAAAATTAACTACGACATAAGAAATACCTAGTTTTACATCAAATAACATAAAAAAATTACTTTTACCATTTGTTTGTAATGTACGTAAAATATTACTCATTTGTTCACGAACCGATAACTCTTGTTTTTTTATATGATGTTCTTGTTGTGCATTGAGGCTGCGTAATAATAGCGTATGCCATGTTTTTTGTAAGTCTGCAGGAATTATTTGTGGTAACTCAGGCTCACTTTCTTCAATCATGATATCAATCCATAAATAATCTCTAATTGCCTGTGGCATTTCATTTAAATTATGAGCAGCTTGTTTAATTTGCTCATATTCAATGAGGCGTTTGATTAGTTCTTGTCGGGGATCTAATTCATTATCGTCCTCATTATTACTTTCTGACCTTAACTGTGGTAGTAATACTCGAGATTTTATTTCCAGAAGAACGGCTGCCATTAGTAAATACTCACTAGCTAATTCTATATTTAATACTTGCATTGCATTAATATAGATTACGTATTGATTAGTTATTTTTGCAATTGGCACTTGTAAAATATCTAAATTTTGTTTACGGATTAAATATAGCAATAAGTCCAATGGACCTTCAAACATCTCTAAAAAAACCTTAAGTGCTTCTGGAGGAATATATAAATCTTCAGGTAAATCTGTGAAAATCTGCTGATTTAAGATAATTGGTGATTGAGACATAGGTATCCGTCTTTATTTTAGCATTGAGTAGTTTTATCACCCAATGCTTCATTTTTAGTGTTGTATGTAACAAACAAGTTAGATATTTTAATTTGTATCTTGATTGTCTGATGTTGGTTCTTTTGTTATCTCATCTGATTTAACTTCATCATGTGTTGTAGTTGTTGTATTATCAGCTGTGGTATTATCATTTTCGTCTACAACAGGTGCTACACTGTGTTTTTTCTTATTTTTACTTTTAGCTGGTTTACTTGAGTTACTATTATCTAGGCTAGTTGCTACTGTTTTACTAATTGATTTACTTAAGCCATTATTTTGTTGTGCAATAAATGCAATACCTATTGCAATAACAGAAATTATTGATAATAAAATAATCGTATATAATTTACTCGTGTTTTTATGTGTTAATTTATCAATTTGAGCCGTAATCTGTTTATTTTCAGCAGTTGATTGGGCTAAGTTTTCTTCAAGAGTTTGAATTTGATTTGCATACTCATTACATTTTAGAATTAATTCATTATTTACAGGTTCTGTTGAAGTGGTTAATTTGTCCGTTTCGTTAATACTACGTTGTAAAATTCTTAGTTCAGCAGATTTCTCGTATAACTCTTGCTCTGTTAATTTGAGTTTAAGAGCGTATTCATTGATTATTAGGTCAAGTTGTTGTTTTAATTCTTGGTTAATCATTATAATTTCCTCTAATTATTTCATTATTGTTTTTATCACGCGTAATGCGTTTTGGTTAAAAATTTTTTCTATTTGATCTGGTTTGAATCCTGCGACTGCTAATGGCTGGATTAATTTTTGTATATCTGCAATATTTTTAATTTCATCTAATTCTGGTGTAGTTCCTATAAATCCATCAAAATCACTACCTATAGCTAATAAATTCTCCCCGCCAACTTTGTGCATATGTTTAAAATGGGCAATTAATTGTGATATTTTAATTGTTGGATCAATATCTGAGAGAAAATAAGGTACACAATTTATGCCGATTATTCCACCACTATCTGCTATGCCTCTAATTAATTCATCAGTTAGATTCCGACTATGATTACAAATGTTTCTTGCATTTGAATGGCTTGCAATAATTGGTTGTTTAGTTATTTGTAATACATCCTTTACACCTTGATCCGATAGATGAGACACATCAACCATTATCCCTAATGATTGCATTACTTCAACCATCTCTTTGCCAAATTTTTTTAGTCCACGAGATTGGTCAATTGCAGCAGGAACACCAATATGTGTTTCATAGTTCCATACTAATGTTATGTATCTTACACCTAGTTGTAATGCTTGGTTTAATTGATCGAGTGACTCAATAAATCCACCTTCTTCAACACATGTAAAAGCCGCCAATTTTTTCTGGTGTTGCACCATCATTAATTCATTGTAGTTTTGTACTAAACTAATAGAGTTATTATTTAGCGAAATTTGATTAATTAGCTCGTGATGTAATTTAAGAAAGTGCTCCCAAGGAGATATTTTATATTCTTTGCATGCTTGTAAATTTAACCACAGTACAAAAAACTGTGCCAATGAGTCCGCTTGTTTTAACTTAGCTACATCAATTGCCAAAGTGTTAGCCGTTAGATTCGATACTGGTGTATTTAATTTGAACTCTTGATTTTTTCCTGCACTCATTTCGTAGTAAAGCGAGGTGAGAGTATCTGCATGTAGATCAATTAACTGCATTATTTTCCTGCGATTAAATGTTGAATAAAAGACCATTCATCATTAGAAATTGGAGTTATTGAAAGTCGATTACCTTTTTGGAGTACTTTCATTTCAGTTAATTCAGGGTAGTTACGCAGTTCTTGAATAGAAATATAAGGTATTTTTTGCTGAAACTCAACATCGACACACCACCAAATTGGTTTTTCTTCGGTTGATTTGGGGTCAAAATATTTACTATCTGGATTAAACTGCATACTGTCTGGATGTGCACCACTAACAATTGAAACTATTCCATAAATTCCTGGATTTTTACAAGATGAATGCCAAAATAAAGCAAGATCGCCCAGTTGCATTTTATCACGCATGAAATTACGTGCTTGATAATTACGAATACCGAACCATTCAACTCGTTTATTACTATAATTAGCAACGTCATCAATACTAATTTCACTTGGTTCAGACTTTATTAACCAAAATGACATAATACTACTTTCAAAATTTTATGTAAACCATAATTTTAACATTATTTGCCATATTTAGACAAAGTAGATATCTTTTTATACATAAGAGATAT
>DYTA01000098.1 GCA_020726205.1 Nitrosospira multiformis | reverse complement strand
AAACTGATGTTTTACTAATGTCAGCAACTTTAATTTTACTAATATCAATTCGGTTACCTGCTCCCATACTAGAAATAACCTGAATATTTTTAGTTAAACAATATGTCAACAACGCAAGCTTAGATTCAATTGTATCAATGCAATCAATCACATAATCTGGTTTATCAGCTAATAATGTAGTTAAATTTTCTGCATCAATAAATACATCTAATGCGCTCAATTTTACCTGAGGATTAATTGATTTTATACGAGCTTCATATTCTTTTACTTTTAATTTACCGACATTATTCAAATTACTAATTAATTGACGATTAATGTTAGTAATATCAACTACATCATTATCAATAATTGTAATTTTACCCACACCTGCTCGAGCTATCGCTTCAACCACATAACCACCAACACCGCCAACACCAGCAATTAAAATATGTTTATCTGCTAAGCTATTTATTCTATCTTCACCCAATAGAATATTTGTGCGATCGAATTGTGCCAACATTAATTAAATACCATTAAACTAATTAATAAGCTCAAAACATACAATGCACCATTTAAAATAAAATGCTTAACTTTAAAATGTTCGCCCTTGCCAATATGCACAAACAACCAAGCTACAGCAATAAATGTAGTTATACAACTAATTGCTTTTTCTGCTGGTAGTTGCCACGAAGTAAATAAAATCCCCATTACAGGTAATAATAAACCTTGAAAAACCATAGCCCCAGTAATATTTGCCATTGCTAAAGTATCTTTACCTTTACGAATCCACATAATACTATTTACTTTTTCTGGTAGCTCTGTGGCAACAGGAATTAATACGACTGATAATAAAAAGGCTGGTATTCCTAATGCTGCAGAAGTTCCTGTAATTCCTTCAATAAACATATGAGCGAAATAAACTAAACCTGCAAAACCAATTATTGCCTGTATAGCAACTGTAATAATATTATTTGGGAACTTTAAGTAATGTTTTAAATAAAGCTCATCTTCTGCCTCTGTAGCGTGTCCATCTTTAACCAGTGCACTAGATGCTCGAATAGTCAACATAACATAAATAAAATAGCTCAAGACTAGTACCATTACAACTACAACATCAATAATTTTATTAATATAAAAATTATGACTAAATGCCAATAAAATAGCTAAGGCATAGCCAAAACTAAAAAATTTCAAATCACGGGTTAAACCTGTGCGTTCTGGGCGAATTTGACCTTCTAACCCACGTTTTTTCCAAACTGAAAAAGCCATTAAAGCTACAGATAATGTAGATAACATTAATGGAGGTCCCATAATTGCGCCTATACCAATTTCATTATTCGTATGAGCACTGGCTGAACCACCGCCAAATAAAGCAATTAATGGCACAATTGCCTCAGGCAAAGCAGTACCAACTGCAACAAATATAGAACCTGTTACACCTTCAGAAATGCCAAGACTCTCACCTAAATGTTCTAATGCATTGCAAAATACCATAGCCGCAACCAGTATAAAAACCATTCCAACTATTAACTGTAAAAAATTAACCATTAAACTTGTCCTGTAATAATAAATATAAATCATCTGTGACTGGCGTGAAATTAAAAACCATTTTGAATGCAACTTGAGCCTGTTGGATCAACATTCCAATTCCATTAGTTGAGATAACATTTTGATTTAATTTTTGCATTTTTTTAATAAATAAAGTTTTTGGCTCAGTATAAATCATGTCATATACTAAAGCATTTGACGATAAAAAATTAATCATATCAAATAATGAATTTTCTAATAAATTAGGTGTCGTATTAATTACTAAATCATAACTAATATCATTATTATACGCATTTATTAACGTATCATATTTCTGAAAATCAACTAACTTATCTTGATTTCTCATTAGCAAATCAATCCGAGCAGGATTCTCAGCCAATAAACTACTCATAACAGAAAAAATAACGCTTCCACTACCTACAAGCAATATATTTTTACTATTTAAGCTAAATTTAAGTCTTTTTAAATCAGCTACCAAACCAAGCCCATCTGTGTTATCAGCAATAATTTGCTGATCTTTATTAATAAGTAAGTTTGCAGTTTGTGATATCTGGGTATGCTTATTATGAATATCAGCAAAATTAAATGCACGTGCCTTAAATGGAGCAGTTACACTTAAGGCACGTCCACCACTACTAAAAAATCTCTTAACCATTAACTCAAAATCATCATGTGCCAGCAATTTATTATATTCTAAAGGAATATCAAACTGTTGTGCAAAGTGAGTCCAGATAAATGGTGATAAGCTATGTTGAATTGGGTTTCCAATCACGGCTAATTTATTCATAAATAAATCTGTCCCTAAAATTAAAACATTATTTTAACATTTTATAAGCAAAAACATATAGATAGCTTAATAATAAAAAGGCACCGAAATTTTCGGTGCCTTTTTATTGAGTAACTATAAAGCTTACGCTTCAGAAACCACGCTAATTTTAACTTTAGAGTGAACATCATGATGCAACAATACATCAATTTCAAATTCACCAATAGTTTTTAATGGACCATGAGGCATAGCGATTTCAGAACGTTTAACTTCAACACCGCTAGCATTAATTGCATCTGCGATATCCATAGAAGTAACTGAACCAAATAACTTACCATCAACACCAGCTTTAGCTTTAACAGTAAATACAACACCGTCAATTTTTGCATGACGAGCTTGAGCATTAGCTAAAATATCAGCTTGGTTTAATTCATATTCTGCACGGCGTGCTTCAAATTCTTTTAAATTTGCTTCAGTTGCACGTTTTGCTTTACCTTGAGGAACCAAATAATTACGAGCGTAACCATTTTTAACTTCAACAACATCACCTAAGCTACCTAAATTAGCTACACGTTCTAATAAAATAATTTTCATAATACTTTATTCCCTTCTAATTAGTGTTGGTCGCAGAAAGGCAATAAAGCCAAAAAGCGTGCGCGTTTAATTGCTTCAGACAACATACGTTGGAATTTAGCTGAAGTACCTGTAATACGAGAAGGGATAATTTTACCTGTTTCAGTAATGTAGTTTTTTAGTAATTCTACATCTTTATAATCGATTTCTGTATAACCTTCAACTGTGAAGCGACAGAATTTTTTCTTTCTTAAAATTTGACGTGACATTTTGTATTCCTTTAATCCAATTTTTTAATTTTGGTGATATGTAAAACTAATTCTTTTTGTGCATTAGTACTCAAAAATCCAACTACGCTAACATGATAATTTAACCAATCTAACTCAGCTGAAACGCCTACATAAACACAAAAAACTCTGCATTTAACTTGACGTATTACATTTGATTCAACTTGTTTTGAGTTATGTTCAAGTACAAATCGAGTAACTTTGACTCCTGCTGGAGTTTCTATTACAGGATATGTTTTAACAACTTGTCCGCTTAGTTTAACCTCATTTTCAGCAAACATAGCCTAGATAATTGATTTACTTTTTTCATCTTTCATGAATACTGAAGCTTCAGTAACTACAACTTTAGTAGCAATGATAGAACTACGTAAAATAGCATCATTGAATTTGAAAGCGTGATTTAATTCATCTAGAACAGTATTACCACATTCAACATTCATGCACACATAGTGAGCTTTTGCTAATTTTTGGATTGGATACGCTAAATGACGACGACCCCAGTCTTCTAAACGATGAATTTTACCGCCATTATCAGCGATAATTTTTTTATAACGGTCAACCATATTTAGAACTTGTTCGCTTTGATCTGGGTGAACAAGGAAAATAATTTCGTAATGACGCATGTAAACTCCTTACGGTTTAAAAACATCTCTCGCCCATGCTTTGGCGTAGAGAAAGGTTATGAATTACCTATTTATGCATTTTCTATAAGCAATTAGAAAATTGCAAGTCGGTTATTATAACAAATATCAAAGATTTACGCAAGTAAAATTATTTTAAGCATTAAAGATTGTATTTCCAACAACTGACTAAGTGATCATTAATAACCCCAATTGCTTGTAAATGTGCATAGATTGTAGTTGAACCAACAAATTTAAACCCACGTTTCTTTAAATCTTTAGCAACAGTATCTGATAATGCGCTAGTAATTGGTATTTCTGATAATGTACACCAATTACCTTGGATAACTTCCCCATTCGTAAACTGCCAAATATAGCTATCAAAAGATCCAAATTCAGCTTGAGTTGCTAAAAATAATTTAGCATTATTAATTGCAGCCTTAATTTTTAAACGGTTACGAATTATACCAACATCCTGCATTAACTCCTCAACTTTTGTATCGTCAAATTGCGCAACTTTAACTGGATTAAAATCAGCAAAAACTTGCCGATAATTTTCTCGCTTATTCAAAATTGTAATCCAGCTCAATCCAGCTTGCATAGTTTCTAGCAATAGAAATTCAAAGTGTTTCACATCATCATGAACTGGAATCCCCCATTCTTCATCATGATATCTTTGATATAATTCTGATTTATTACACCAATTACAACGTGTCTTATTATCATTAATGAGTGTTAGCATTTTTGCCATAATAGCAACTTTCATTAAATTATTTTTTTGCCTCTAATTCTTCCC
>DYTA01000097.1 GCA_020726205.1 Nitrosospira multiformis | reverse complement strand
TACTTTCTAAAAGTAGCATATTATGGTTAATTGATTAAGTAATTGCGACATATTCTTGTAATAAAAACTCCAAAAAAGCTTGTTCAATTTCAGACTGGCGAACATTTTTGCGAATACAAAAAATATCTTGTTGTCGTTTGAATCCTGGGAGAATCTTAACAAAATTATCTACTGGTCGAGAAATAGATGTGCATAGCGATGAAACATAATTATTTGTGTGGAGTAGTGTGGTTGCTTCAGTATAACTAGTAATAATAATTTGAGGGTTAATTAAATGCAGTTCCTGAGCTTGTTCATCAATTATAGAGAAGGTACTATTTGCTTCAGATAATCCTTTATGTAAAACTAGCCGATGTTGCAATGCTAATAATTCTGTTAAGTTATTTATCGCACCATGATTAATTAAGAATTGTTCCGTTGTATATAGTTCATAATCTACAGTTACCAAGCGTTTAAATAGACAATTGCTATTGTTTGGACGAATGCCACTAATTATAATATCATATTTAGTGTTGTCAATATTTTGGATGTCTTGGTTTTGTCCAAATTCAAAAATAACGTTTGGAAATTGTGCCAAAAACTTATGTAAATTGGGAAGTACTACCTTGGTGGCTAAAATATTAGGTAATGCAACAGATAGCTTCTGTTTGTTTTCTTTACTATAACCTAATGCATTTTCCAGCT
Source organism: Nitrosospira multiformis (assembly GCA_020726205.1). Lineage (GTDB taxonomy): Bacteria > Pseudomonadota > Gammaproteobacteria > Burkholderiales > UBA11063 > Aquella. The sequence goes on along the minus strand of DYTA01000097.1, from coordinate 3,902 downwards.
TATGTTGAAAAAAATGTTGGGTATCAGAAAACTCCTCAAGTAAATTTTGCCCACGTTTGGTTAGTTCTAATTTATTTTTCCCATTAATAAGTAGTGAAACTTGCAATTGCTCTTCTAAATTATGAATTCGTCTAGAAATAGTTGGTGCACCTATTCCTAATATTTCAGCTGCTCTGCGAATACTTTCTGCTTTGCAGGTTGCCACAAATAATAAAATATCATCGTACATTGTATTATTTTCTAAAAATATAGCGTTGTTAATAAAGCAGCTAGTTAATTTATCTGGCTGCTAGAATTATGAAATTATCTAGGTTTTAGTTGTTTGCACAAATCCCACTTGAGCTTGGAATTTCTAAAGTAATTCCATTTGGGTAGCCACGATACGTTGCTCCAGATATTTTATTTAGGTACCACAAAAATCCATTTTGACCGCAACCCAAACGTGTAGCTAAGTCTTGCCAATCAGATTTTTGGTTAACTGTGGTAATACTTGTTGGTGACCATGAAGCTTCGGCTAAGCCAGCCATTTTTGGCAATGCCATATATGTCATATGTGCGTAAGTTGGTAAATTTTCTGACCACAGTGTTCCTTCCATACCAACTACATTATTTTGCTTGTCATTAGCTAACTGTTCTAAAGTTTGGCTGGCACTGACAGCACTATTGAGTGAAGCATATGTATCTGACCATGCTGTTGCCCAATAGAACCCTGGTTCATTAATTGCAGGAGTATACGTCATATCAAAATAATTTTGATCAGAATAATCCATAACTACTTTATAGTTATTTTTGGCTAACTCAACGGTTTGCACTTGACCACCACTTGCTCCAGGGCTAGAGTTGTTCCAAACCCATACATGCCCAGCTTGTTCTGAAGGTACACGATCAGCACCTAATTCTGCTGCATTTCCTTGAATATATTGTTGCCATCCTGAAAGTTTTAGCGAACTATTTTGTTGTGCTAACATTCTAAAGTAACGATGCGATTTTTCAAGCGCATTTAATGTACTCCATTCACCTTTACAACTAGTATCATTTGTCCATGCTTCACCATTTACCTCATCACCCCCAACACTGATTTCATTTGTGACTGCATAAATAGTTGTTTGCTTATTAAATAACTGTGCTGTACGATTGATAATATTATTAATTAACGTAGTAAATTTAGCACCAACTGAAATATCTGTGTTATAAGTACAAATTGGTAAAACATCATCAGTATATCCTTGTGGTGTAATATACAATGAGTGATCATTTTCATCGATTAACGCATCAGGAAAGGCTTTTACTAATCCACGCGCATGACCAGGCATATCAATTTCAGGAATAATCGTTATACTTTTTGAATTTGCATATGCAATGATTTCTGCTAATTCTGCTTCACTGTAGGTACCACTGTAGCTACTGTTGATAAATGGGTAATTGGAACTTCCTGTATGAGTTAAATCTAAATTTGCTTGAATATTATACATTCCATTCATTGCGTTACCAAGTCCACGAGTATTAGCTATACTAGGAATGGTTGGATAACCATTTAATCCAATTCTAGTTCCCTCATCGTCAGATAAATGCCAATGAAGTGTATTTAATTTGTGTGCCGCCGCTAAATCAATTAACGATTCAACTTCATTTTTACTGAAAAAATGTCGTGAACTATCAAGTAATATACCTCGATATTGGAATCTTGGATAGTCAATGATTGTAGCGTTGGTTAATGTGGTTGATTGATTCCATAGTTGTCTTAATGTTTGTAATGCATAAAATGCACCAGTATTATTACTTACATCAATTGTGATAGCTGAATTAGTAATTGTTATTTTATATCCTTCTGGATTATTATTTATTTCATTGGGATCGCTAATTTGTTGAATAATAATTCCATTATTGGCAGAAGTATTATTAATTGTTGATTGAATTGCTAAATCACTATTTAAATTTTGTTGGATAAACTTAGCGACATGGTTGTCTTGGTTTAGTAAATTATGAATAACTAAACCAGAGCTTATTGTAAATGTTCCACTGGTGACAGTGTAGTTTACTGGTGCAGGCACAATATTGAGTGCACTAGCTGAGCTACTTGAATTAGTCCAGTCTGTTGTTATATGCTGATTAATTTGACTATTTATGCTTGAACTCTCATAGCCTTGTAGATTAAAGACATTGCTTGGTGGTGTTACATTGACAATATTATTGCCTGAAGCAATAAAGAAATTTTGTGGTACTGCTGAATAATTTCCAGGTGCATATTGATTATTATGCAACAACTTAATTGAGTACTGCTGACCTTGGATTAATGTAAAATTATTGCTCGGTGCAAGTACCGTTGTTGTTCCTGCGCTTAGATCCTTTTGAGCAACTGGATTTTTAAGATAATTTAAATCAGTACATGGCACAGAATTATTTAATGGACATATCTGCATTGTTAAATTTGGATTGACATTATCGCTGCCACTAACTAATGTAGCAAAAGTTCTTGCCATATAGAAACCAAATTGCCAACTACTAGTATTTGCACCTTGATAAGTAAAATTAATTATAGTTGAAAAATCACCGCTGGCTGTATCGCCATCCATTGTACCTGTAGTAACTGAATTAATTGTAAATTGAGGTGTTGCGATGTTATTGCCACTTGAACATGATGTGAGAGCTAGAGCGGCAATGCTTAATATTAGTATTTTTTTCATTATTTTTCCTGTATTATAAATAAATATAATGATAAAAGCAGCTAAATCATAATCATTAGCTGCTTTTGTTTTATGCAAAAAAATTAAGAGCTTGCTACTTTTTTAGCAGGTTTAACAATTTTTGCTTTACACTTATACAATTTTGACTCTTTGTAGAAACATTCCATTTTAGTACCATTGTCAGTTGTAAATTTGACTTTTGCTAGGTTAGCAACATCATTTGCTGAGTCAGTTGGCAATGATGGTTGATTACTATAGTTAGTTGTTGCATTGTTTCCACCAACAACTTGGCGACTATATTTCACGCTGTAATGACTACAGTTATTTTGTATAGTTGATTTAGTTGAATTGTAAGTAATTTTAGTACCATTACAAGTATAATTTACTTTGTTTAAATTTTCAGTGGTATATGCATTTGCTGAAGAGATTAGTGTAATACCAGCTAAAGTTAATAATATTTTTTTCATATTTAGTTTCTCTTTAATAAAATAAATGTTAGTATAAGTACTCAGTCATGAATAAAGCTGTCCAGCTATTTGTTGCTGGTGTAACTGCTCCAGTTGTACTAGTAACTTGATTGATCCATTGATAACCGTATACACCAAAGAATTTCAAGCCTGGGATTTGTTTAACCTTATAGTTTACCACTAAATCGAACTCTTGTAATGTTGCTGCGCCATTGTTATCAGTATTTACTGTATTTAATATTTGTGAATAAGCTGGTGCAACTGATATTGTGTTATCCATAAAACTAAATGTAGGTGAAACAATAAACATTTGTCCAGAAGAGCCTTGTTGTACTAAACTTGTCATCCAGTTATTTGCAAACATTGGATCCACATTTTCATTATAAGTATATGGTGATACAATAGCACCGTGACCATAAGCGTCAGAAGGACCCCACGCATTTTCATAACCTGCGGTTAAATTAAACCAGTCATAGTTGAATGCCGCTTGTGCACCAGCAAAATTACTATTGATATTTCCTAATCCTGCATTTTGGATTGCATTATTTGCATTTCCCCACTCTGTACCACCTTGTAATGCTATCGTGAAATAGGTGTTGCTACTATTATCTATCGGCATTTTTAATGAGGTATCAGCATAAACTAAACTTGCGTAGTTGTTAAATTGATAAGCCCATGCACGAGCATTGTATAAGTTATCTGGTGTGTAGTAACTAGCACCAATAGCAAAAGTACCATCTGACCCTTGATT
>DYTA01000096.1 GCA_020726205.1 Nitrosospira multiformis | reverse complement strand
GGAACTATTTAAGAACCATAATATATAGCCAAATTATATGTATCTGGCTATATCTCTTATATTTCTTATTCTTGGAGCATTACATACAAAAAAATGTATAAATATTTCATACGCATGGGTTATCGTAATATTGTTGTTAGCAATAAATCCAATTTTATCATATATAAAAGGATCAGAATTCTTTTATACTAAATCAACCTCAAGCACTCTTTATAACACTTCCAGAGCCTTTTCTGATTGGCTAGTTAACTCACACAAAACATCTACAAAATATAACTATAAACCATATGAAATAACTTTTACTGAACCAAAAATTAAAAACATCGTATTAATAATAGGAGAAAGCCTAAGTAGCCGTTACATGCAACTTTATGGTTACACACAAGCGAACACTCCTTTTTTAGAACAATTAAAAAGTGATAAAAACTTCGCTTTCGCCAAAGGTGTATCTAGTAGCGTTTCAACAATAACCTGCTTACAGCTATTTTTTAATAATCTTCATAACCCAGGATTTACTGAACTGATACGTAATAAATCAGCCAATTTATTTTACTTAGCACATCATCAAGGCTATAAAACATTTATATTATCTGCGCAAAATGAAAAGCTATTTCACGAAACTGGGACAGAATTCGTTGATTATTTTTGTTTTGAAAAAAATCAACGTAAGCTTTTGCGTAAAAAAGGTGATGAGGCATTACTTGATAATCTAAGCAAACTTAAATTTAACGACAAAAATTTCATTGTGATTCAATTGCGCCATATCCACAGCCCTTTTAATGAATACGCAAAATACCATCCGGAACTCAAACAAATACACCAGCATGACTCCAGGGAAACTCAAACACAACATGAATACTCAAATGCTATTGCTTACCACGATTATTGGGTAAAACAATGCATAAGCTGTATTAAAAAAACCTTACCGAACGATACTATTATAATTTTTACCAGTGACCACGGAGAATTAGTTAGTGAACATGGTTTATTTGGCCATAATCTGATGTATAAAGAAGTTGCTGATGTGCCAGTGTGGGCATACACAATAGATGCTAATTCGAGCTTAAATAATTATCTTAAAAAGCAGCAAATTTGTAGTCATTATGATTTAGGCAAACAAATTGCTAGCTTACTTGGAGCAAATATTATCAATCCTAATGAAGAACCTGAATTACAATTTGTACACGGAACCGAGCTGCACACAGATTATCAATTAATACCTTGGAAAAAATCTAATGGTGAAGCTGAATTCTTAAAGGTTCAACGTGTTAGTGAATTAGTTGGATCTATTCAAAAAATTACCGAGCAGCATTCCAAAGATTTTTAATACTCGTAAAGTTTAAATTAGAAACAAACCGCTCCCAAGTTACGTGTTCATTATTTATTTTAATCCCCCAATAACCTTTAAGGTTTTGATCGGTTGCACCAAAACGCATATCATATAACACTGATGAATTACCTTCATGCACTGGCAAAACCCAATCATCTGCAAACCAGTAAAAAATGCGCACCTCACGTTTTGCAAGTACTGCATCTGACACCTCAGATTTTTTAAAGGTGTGCCACTTAATAGGTTCAGGATGCAACATATTCACAAAACCAACACGATATTGATTCGGTTCTTCAATAACAATTCGACGATAAAAAATGTTAAACATAGCCGTAAAAGCTTCAGAACGTATAATCGGATTTTTACTCTTTACGTGTTGTAAAGCTCGATCACGCACTTCAATTCCTAAAAATAAATACGCTGTAGTTAGCAATAAAGTTATTGCTGATATAATTTGAGAAGCAGCAAGATGCTTTTTCATAAACCAGCCAGCAATTATGCTAATTAGTAAGGGCACAGAATAGAAAGGATCAACAATTGGCACAGCACAAAAACTAAATCTATGATCTGAAAAAGGCGCTAATAACTGAGTACCGTATACTGTAAAAACATCAAGTAATGGATGTGTAATTAATGACCAAAACCACAAACCAATCCAAGCAGATAAGTATTGTTGTTTGTACCAATAATTGCACAACCAACCCATAACAGGAGCTACTACTGGAGCAAAAAACAGAGAATGAGTAATGCCTCTGTGGTATAGCATTTCAGCACACATATCGCTAGAAAAACGAACCAGAACATCAAGATCAGGCATCATACCAGCCAATGCACCATAAGCTAGAGCTTTACGGCCTAAAGTACGCTGAAAACCAACTTGACCAACAGCAGCACCCAATATTCCTTGCGTGATTAAATCCATTAACCTGCTATTCCTTGTAAAAACACTTTAAGTGCTGATTTAATTTTACTAACTTCTTCTGGTTTAGTACCACCTGCTTGAGCCATATCAGGACGGCCTCCCCCACCATGACCACCCACAACAGTAGCAGCAACCTTTACCAGATCAATTGCACTAATTTTAGACGTCAAATCACCAGTAACAGCAATAACCAATGATACCTTATCATCATAAGTACTAGTTACGACGATAATACCAGAAGTTAGATTTTTCTTTAAATCATCAGTAATACCTTTAAGATCTTTAGCTGGTATGTCATTCAAGTGCTTAAAAATAGCATTAACCCCAGCAATTGTTGAAATTTCTTGAGCAGAACTACCACCCAAAGCAGCTTGACGTTTAGTATCAATTAATTGTTTTTGTAAATCATAAATGGTCTTACGTAGCTTCTCTTGTTCTGAATTAGCAGAATCTTGCAATTCATAAATACGTTCAATTACTCCAACTCCAGATACTGCTTCAATGCGACGCACTCCAGAAGCGACACTCGACTCATTAATAATTTTGACTAAACCAATGTCGCCAGTGCGTTTTACATGAGTACCTCCGCAAAGTTCAACGGAAAAATCCCCCAATCGCAAAACTCGCACAATGTCTCCGTCTTTTTCACCAAACAACGCCATTGCTCCTTCAGTAATTGCAGCATCTGGCGTCATTAATTTGGTAATCGCATCGTGGTTTGATAATATTTCCCTGTTTGTAATTGCTTCAACCTCACGCAATTGAATAGGCGTTACCCCTACAGGATGAGTAAAATCAAAACGCAAACGATTAGATCCAACTAATGAGCCACGTTGAGTAACATGATCACCAAGAACCTTACGTAATGCTGCATGCAAAAGATGAGTCGCCGAATGATTTGCAGCAGTATTAGCACGTTGCATTGCATCAACCTTCAAACGCACAACGTCACCAACTTTAATAGTGCTGCGCTTTAAATTAATTTTATGAACATGCAAACTTGCCACCATTTTCTGGCAATCAATAACTTCAAGTAAAGCATTATCACTTTCTATTAATCCAACGTCACCAACTTGCCCTCCAGATTCACCATAAAATGGAGTTTGATTACATAAAATCCAAGCACCATCAACAGCCTCATTTAACAACTTTCCATCTTTAACAATTGCCAAAACTTTGGCTTCAGCATTCAAAGTGCTATAACCTAAAAATTCAGTAGCACCGAACTCTTCTTTTAATTTAAACCAAATTTTTTCAAAATCAGACTCCCCTGAACCTGCCCAAGAAGCACGTGCCAATTGCTTTTGCTTTTCCATGGCTTGATTAAATCCAGCAACATCCACACTGCGATTTTCAGCTCTCAAAACATCCTGAGTAAGATCTAACGGAAACCCATATGTATCATACAAACGAAAGGCCACTTCTCCTGGTAAGGTTTGATTTTGAATTAAATGCGTAGTTTCTTCCTTCAAAAGCTTTAAACCACGATCAAGAGTTTGACGAAATTTTTCCTCTTCAAGTAATAAAGTTTGAGTAATTAATAATTCAGCCCGTTGTAATTCCGGATAATCATCTCCCATAAGGTTAATCAAACTTTTAACCAAACGGTGCATCAGCGGATCTTGCGCCCCAAGCATATGAGCATGACGCATTGCCCTACGCATAATTCGCCTTAAAACATAGCCACGACCTTCATTAGATGGCATTACCCCGTCAGCTATTAAAAAACTACAAGCACGCAAGTGATCAGCAATAACATTGTGTGACTGCTCCATAGATACATTACCTGTGGCAGATTTTGAGGCATCAATTAAATTCTTAAATAAATCAATTTCATAATTATTATGAACCCCTTGCAAAAGCGCTGCTATACGCTCTAACCCCATACCAGTATCTACAGAAGGTTTCGGCAAATTGATACGTGTTCCATCAATAAGTTGCTCATATTGCATGAAGACTAGGTTCCAAATCTCAATAAAACGATCACCATCTTCATTTGCTGAACCAGGAGGGCCACCTTGAATCTTATCACCATGATCGTAAAATATTTCTGTACATGGTCCACAAGGCCCCGTATCACCCATACTCCAAAAATTATCAGTAGTTGCGATTCGAATTATTTTATCATCAGAAAATCCGGTAAGCTTTTTCCATAAATCTGCAGAATCATTATCATCAGCATAAACGGTCACTAATAATCTTTTAGGATCAATAGCAAAATGCTTTGTAATTAATTCCCAAGCCAATACAATAGCACGTTCTTTGAAATAATCACCAAAGGAAAAATTTCCAAGCATTTCAAAGAATGTATGATGCCTTGCCGTATAACCAACATTATCTAAATCATTATGCT
>DYTA01000095.1 GCA_020726205.1 Nitrosospira multiformis | reverse complement strand
CAGATTTTTCTGGCATTTGAAAGAATAACTTCATCTCCATCCTTTTGAGTTAACATTCCAAAAAATACTCCAGCATTTGCGGAGCGTACAATTACGTGTTTTCCAATCATTGTTTTCATAGTTTTTAAATTTTTTATGGTTTATACTTGTTTAAAAGCACTTCAATTACATTGTCCTGCTTTGCATCTACCCATTCTGCTATCTTCTTAGCCTGATAAGCAACTATAAGTGCCCAAATTGCCAATATTAATGTGGTAACTTTAAGAATAATCTTAATTGTAACTATATTGTATTTTTTCATTTGTTTAACTCTGTTTTAAATCCATTTACAACTCTAGCATTTATCTTTCCAAATTCTTCTGGTTCAAATGAATAATACAGTACTATTGATAAAATAACTGCTAGTAATAATGTTTGAAATAGTAATATCCAAAATTTAAAAAATTCTTTCATGATTAAAATAGTTTTTGTTAGCTATTAATGTTACTTCTGTACACTTATCTAGTGCTTCCAATTCTTCCCAATAACGCTATCAATCTTAATTGTAAACGACTTGATAATCAAACTAATAGTGTCTTTCATTGTCTGTTCTTGAATTAGCTTCCACTGCTCTGCAAAAGAATCATCAGTTTGAGATACAATTGAATCGTGTACCGTTAATAAAATTTCTACAGGATAATGATTAGTGTCAATAATATCTTGTAAGTTAATCAGACATTGCTTTAAAAGATTACCATTAGAAGATTGTGGAACGTAGTTCTTAGCTGCTCTTTCAGTCTCACCAATAGTTTTGGGATTGTTAGTATCTAAGTTTGGAAACCAGCGAATTCTTCTAAAATATGGATCCCTCGTAGTTCTACCATATTTTATTGCAGATTTAGCAAGCAAGTCGAGAAACTCCCTTACTTTTGGTACTACTGTAAAGAACTGATCAATAATTTTTTTAGCTTCTTTAGGAGTAGTTTGCAAGATATCGCTTAGTTTAAATTCACTTAAACCATAGGAAAGCCCGAATGAGATTGTTTTGCTGACATATCTGTAGGTTAAGTCGGGTTTCATTGGAAATGGATCTCTAACTCGTTCTATTGGAATTTTAAATACTTTCGAGCATAGTTCTGCGTGTAAGTCTTTACCACTTTTAAAAATCTCAAGCCATAAAGGGTCTTTAGAATATTCTGCAATTAGAGCTAATTCAAATTGTCCTACGTCACTAGTTACAAGTGATTTACCTTCCTCAGCAATAATAGCACTCATAATCTTGTCTGCTAATTCTCCATGGCTTGGAAGTTGCTGACAGTTAGGTTTGGACATTGATATGCGAGCCGATCCTGACAATACTTGCCATATCTCTGGATGAATCCGTTTAGTAGTTTTATTAATGAAGTTTATAAACTCTCTACCGAATGATGTTGATAGCTTTTGATTTTTAGATAGAACTATTAATTGTTCTACTATTTTATGTTTCTTGAGTTTCTGGAGTGTTTTATCAGCTACATCATCAACTCTAATTCCTAATGCATTTAATATTTCTTTTTTCTGACTCGGTGATGCCCAGTTAATATATGTTTGTTTCTCATTAAAGTCAAATAAATTAGTCTGAGTATTAACAAATTTTCTTAATGGTTTTATTTTCTTTGAGGATTCTACTATTAGAGTATCTAGCTCTTTACTGGTTTGCCTTACAGTTTCTTCAGTAAGATCAGCAACTTCAAGCCATTTTTTTGAGTCAATTAAAATTCCTTTGTAGCACATTCTCATAAAGACAACTGCTACTTTATTTTCTAGCTCTACAATACGTTCTAAATGATGCTGTTTAACTTTTTCTAACTGTTTTTCTCTTATTGCATGAAGATTAGCAACATCGTGAGCACAATATCTAATAACTCTATCAGATAGTCCTTGACGGTAAATTAATCCTCGATCTTCTTTACTGGTTTCAATATTTAAATACTTTTTACTTACATCATTTAAACCTAGGCCTCTGTCATTTGAATCTCTGCCTGCAGTTAGAATACACTCTACTAGAAATGAATCGTAAATATTCTTAGGCTCTATTCCATATGATTTAAGCCATTTTCCATCAAATGCAAAGTTATGATATAAAGTTAGCTTTGACTCTATTAATTCTTTTACTGATAGAACGTCAATAGTAGTAGCATCTATTATCCACTGATGCTCCTGATTACCAAGCTGTAAAGTAAGCAACTTACCGTTGAAGTTATCAAAACCTGTAGTTTCTGTATCAATTCCAATAGACTCTTTATCTTTAAAGTAATCTATCACATTGTGATAATTCGATTCCACCGTAATTTCTTTTCCAACGGTAAGTTGCTGACCTGTAATTACAAAAATAGACATTTAATGTAATTTTTTATAGTGCTTAATTATTTAGTGTTACTAATTACTATGTGATTAGAGCCTGATAATCTTGGCGATTTATCGTAACACATTTTAAGTCTCCAACAATTACTCCTCTGTCCTCTGTAAATTACTTCCTGTGTCTTCTCGTTGATTCTGATCAACTGTGACGGCTGTTGGTTCAATATTTCTCGATTCATAATTAAGATTTTTAGTGTTGTTAATAGATTCTTCTTTTAGTTTTTTTAAAGTTGTTACATTTTCTCTTAGAAAAGCTTGCAACTGTAGTGATTTCCAATCAGATGGAATTTCAAGGGTTAATTTGCCTTTTTTAGCATAACAGTACACATCATCAATTTTCATTATTGTATTCATTGAACTTTACTTTATTTTGAATTAAGGTACTTTTGATGTCTAAATATCTATCTTTGTTGTGTATAATAAGTTGACAAGGTTCTTCTATTGTGATAGTGTATTTTATCTTAATAGAAGAACCTCCTACAGCTTTCATGTTACCAGAATCCCAAAATCCGGTAGGTACATTACCCATAATAATACTATTTGAATAGATGTAAATTAATCAAAGAAATCGTAATTAATGGTGAACTTTACGGGTGTTGGTAATCTAAGCTATTACCGCAGGGTCACATGTTTACGAAGATACTCTAGCCCCTTTTTCTCAGTGATTAACTCACCTTCTTTGATTAGATTTTTCGATAATTACCGTTACTACATAGCTTATGAACAGTTAAATTAGTTGATACTTCAAGCTTTTTCAGGGCTTTTACTGTAGCTTCTTGCCTAGTATTAGCTTCTACAGTAAAGCTAATCTTATTTGAATGATCTCTAATTTGTAGTGTCATGTTATTAAGTTTTAAATTGTTTGAACTATTTTTATTTTACTTAATTTGTCTTTCATTGACGTCAATTCATTAGCTGTTAGACTTTCGCCAAGATATTCTCCTGAAAATCTTGCCCAAAAACTGTTACATTTAGTACATGTCCAAGCTGAAATTTCATCATAAATTCCCGGTATTTCAATTCCAACTATTTCACTAAATTTGTAAGGTAAGCTGTAACATTTCTCAATTTCTTTAGAAAACTCTTCATCAGTCTGATTAAAGAATTTATTTTTCCCGGATTCAAGTAATCCAATTCCTCTGAGTTTTTCTCTAATTTCTTTATATTTATCCAAAATAAGTCCCCCATCAAACGAACTACCACATACAGGGCATATTCCAAATTCAAACTCAGCCGAATTAACGTTAAGATTTTTAGATGATTCTTTTACTTCCATAATATGCTTTTAAAATGTTGTGGTAGACTGTGTGTTCTGTGACTGTGTTGTAATTCGACTCATTACCCCATTTGTTATGTATAATTTCGAAAGCTTCATCAATTGATGTAACTCTCTTAAAGTTATAAGTTGTTTTAAACAATTTGTCACCTGTAGAATTCTTAATGTGCACTTTTAAAGTGAAGACATTACTGTTGTTCTTTTTCATTTGAGTAGTTTTGAGTTAATAAATAAATTTGCAGTGAAGGTTGGATTCGAACCAACAGAATAGAGGCAGATTCCTATTTTACTGCATTACTTCACTGTTTCATCACATATTGTTAGAGCTAAAATCCCCATTCTTCCAGTTAAAAATCCTTAATATTAAACTAGTTAGTATTAATTATTTTTATTTGTGCGCTCTAATAAAGAACGATATTATGTGATTAGTTTGTGAACTACCCACCCACGCCAAAGGCGATGGATGGGTTTTACGTTCTGTTGTATAAAACAAGAGGAAGAGTCGAACTTCCTACTGTAAACCAGAGTCAGAGCTATTGTCAGAGTCATAACCAGAGCCACAGTCATAGCCATGGCTAGAGCCATAGCCAGAGCTATCGCCCATTACCATAACCAGAGCCACAGCCATAACCAGAGCCACAGCCATAGCCATAACCAGAGCCAAAGCCAGAGCCAGAGCCAGAGCCATCACCGAAGCCAGAGCCATCGCCAGAGCCAGAGCCAGGGCCATAGCCGTAGCCAAAGCCATCACCGAAGCCAGAGCCGTAGCCAGAGCCATCGCCAAAGCCAAAGCCAGGGCCAGAGCCATCACCAGAGCCAGAGCCACCACCAGAGCCATAGCCATTGCCAGAGCCATAGCCAGGACTTGTGTTTACAAATGCGACTACTGTTTCCATGGTGGGAAGGAGTTAATGTTATCAATAGCCACTTTTGTACATGGGATGATTTGATTTACTCCGAAAATACCAATCTCAGATACAGGAACCGTAATTTTACAGTCTGTTGACTTAAATCCCTGAACTGCAATATCTTC
>DYTA01000094.1 GCA_020726205.1 Nitrosospira multiformis | reverse complement strand
AAATAATTTGATATTTTACTCTAAATTATTTTGCGTTTCGCATTTGAATTCGGGTGTGTTAATTCACAATTATTGAATAATTTTTATGCTCTTATAATTGATCTTTAGTTGTAAGTATTTAGTAAAAATTATAATTAACATTACATAATAGTGATAAATATGTGTGAATTATAACAGATTAATAAATTAATTTATAGCTTGATAATTTCACCCCAGGGTGAAATTATATGCCTCAAGTGGGTTTCATAATGCGAGACGGACGATAGTAAATGATATATTTATTAAGTAAGAATCTATAACAAATAAAAAGCCAGTAAAAGTATTTTACTGGCTTTATCTTCTAGTTAAATTATTGTTGTTGAGCTTGAGCAGAAGCTAATGCGACCATGTTAACAATTCTACGTACTGTTGAAATAGTTGTAACAATATGTACTGGTTTTCTCATACCCATTAAAATAGGCCCAACAGTTACACCATCTGACGAGGATACTCGCATTAAGTTGTAAGAAATATTTGCCGCTTCAATATTTGGCATTACCAGTAAGTTTGCTGGACCACCAATTAATGCTGAATCAGGCATGGTTTTTTCTAAAATTGCAGGAGTTACTGCCGCATCTGCATGCATTTCACCATCAATAATTAGCTCTGGGTTACTTTGTTTTAAAATAGCTAATGTGTCACGCATTTTTTTTGCACTAGGAGATTCAGAGTGTGAACCAAAGCTACTATGTGAAAGTAAAGCGGTGCGAGGTTCAATGCCAAAACTACTGATAACTTTAGTTGCCATGCGAGTTATTTCAGCCAGTTCTTCTGCTGTTGGCGATTCATTAACATGAGTATCGGTAATAAATAAATTTCCATTCTGAGTAATTAATGCATTCATTGCAGCAGTAATCTGTTTTGGATTATTGTAACCAATAATTTCACGAATAATTTCAAAGTGGTTATGGAATTTACCAGATAATCCACAAATCATACCGTCAGCATCACCATTTTTAATTAACATTGCACCAATTAATGTTCTGCGGGTTAACATATGATCTCGAGCTGTCTCTTCCGTCACCCCTTTGCGTTTCATTATTTTGTAATAACGTTGCCACAACGCTTTATAGCGGTAGTCATTTTCGATATTAACCAATTCAAAATCAGTACCAACTTCAAGATTTAGTCCCAGTTTTTCAATTCGTTTTTCAATTACAAATGGACGCCCAATTAATATTGGCTTAGCAATTCCTAATTGCTTAATTTCAGATGTTGCCAATAATGCTCGCTCTTCTTCGCCCTCACATAATATAATGCGCATTGGACGTAATTTTGCGGCATTAATAACTGGACGCATAAACATGCTTGAACGATAGACATATTGATTCAAATGCTGTGCGTAAGCATTTAGATCTTTAATTGGTCGAGTTGCAACGCCTGTTTCCATAGCTGCTTTAGCAATTGCGGTTGCAATTGTTTGAATTAACCGAGGATCAAGTGGTTTAGGAATTAAATAGTGACGTCCAAATTTTAGTTCTTGCCCACCATAAGCATTGGTTACTTGTTCATTTGGCTCTAAAGTTGCTAATTTAGCAATCGCATAAACTGCAGCTTTTTTCATTTCTTCGTTGATTGTTGTTGCACCAACATCAAGAGCTCCGCGGAAAATATATGGAAAGCATAGTGCGTTATTGACTTGATTCGGATAGTCGCTTCGTCCAGTTGCCATAATTGCATCAGGACGAATTTCATGAACTAACTCTGGCATAATTTCAGGTGTTGGGTTAGCTAACGCAAATACTAAAGGGTCTCTAGCCATTTTTTCAATCATCTCTTGAGTTGCGGTATCTGGACCAGATAATCCCAAAAATATATCAGCTTGATCCATTGCATCTTCTAATGTGCGATAGTCGGTTGTTTGACAGTATTGTTGTTTAGATGAATCTAATTTACCTTCTCGTTGATCTTGAATTACGCCTTTTGAGTCGCAAACATAAATATGTTGTTTATTAGCTCCAAGGCTAACTAATAAATTTAAACATGCAATTGCAGCTGCACCAGCACCTGATACAACGATTTTTATATTCTCAATTTTTTTATCAACAATTTTTAAACCGTTGATAATTCCAGCTGCAACAACAATTGCGGTACCATGTTGATCGTCATGAAAGACTGGAATTGACATTTTCTCTTTTAAGCGTCGCTCAATTTCAAAACACTCTGGAGCCTTAATATCTTCTAGGTTTATGCCACCAAAAGTCGGCTCAAGTGCTGCAACAATATCTACAAACTTGTCTACATTAGTTTCATTAACTTCAATGTCAAACACATCTATTCCAGCAAATTTTTTGAAAAGTATGCCTTTACCTTCCATAACTGGCTTACCTGCCAATGCACCAATATTTCCTAAACCAAGTACAGCTGTACCATTACTAATTACTGCAACTAGGTTACCACGATTTGTATATTCAAAAGCAGTATGAGGATCTCGTTCTATTTCTAAACATGGTGCGGCAACACCAGGAGAGTAAGCTAATGATAAATCACGTTGAGTAGCAACTGGTTTAGTTGATACAACCTGAGTTTTACCTGGTCGTGGAGATCGGTGATACTCTAAAGCATCTTTAGTTAATTGTTCGTCTAATTTAAATTTATTACTCATGATTTTTTATCCTCCATTAGGGATATGTGTATTTATTAGTGATTGATTTTACCAAAAAATTAAGAATCTCTTTACTTTAATTTATTAAGAGCCAAGTTTTTAATGATTTTTATGGTTAACTTTAATTTAGGGTAAAATTAGTCTATTACACCACGTATAATAATGGTTTTACATTGAGAAAATAATGCGTATATTAGGAATAGATCCTGGATTAAGAAATACTGGCTTTGGCATTATTGAACGAGTAAGTAAAGATACTGCAAATTATATTACGTCAGGAGTTGTACAAACTAATTCTGACGATGATTTAGCAAGTCGGATTAAAACCATTTTAACAGGTATTACCCAAATTATTCATGAATATAAACCCGATATGGTTAGTGTTGAATTAGTTTTTGTTAATGTTAATCCTCAATCAACTTTATTGTTAGGACAGGCTAGGGGAGCAGCAATCTCTGCTTGTGTTTTACAAAATTTACCAGTTTTTGAATATACTGCGTTACAAATTAAACAGTCTGTAGTTGGATATGGACATGCTGGCAAAGAACAAGTACAAAAAATGGTGATGCAACTTTTAAGGTTGTCTGGAGCACCACAAGCGGATGCTGCTGATGGATTAGCTTGTGCCTTAGCCCATTTACATTATCAGCATTTGGGTAAGATATTCAACATGTCATCAGTAAAAAATGGACGAATCCGCAGTTAACATTTCACAGTTAGGTTTTTAATGAAACTACATGAATTAAGAGACGAGTTAAATTGGCAGTTTTTATCACTAGCTATTGTAGTTGGTGTAGCAAGTGCTGGATTTACATATGCGGTTAATTTTGCTGAGTGGTTATTTCATAGTGTGTTTGCTTATAATCCATTAGCTATGTATATTTATACACCAACGTTATTTGTGATAATTGTCTATATGTTGAAAAAATATTTTCCTTATGCTGATGGTAGTGGCTTGCCACAGGGATATGCTGTAGATATTTTTGATGATGATCGTTTAACTAAAACTTACTCTATTCGTTCTGCTGTAGGTAAGGTTTTACTGACTTTTTTGAGTATAGCTGGTGGTGCGTCATTGGGTAAAGAGGGACCGACAATTCAAATTTGCTCTTCATTATTTGCGCAAATTAAAGGAATAAATGATCAAAAAAGACGGCTACTTATTAAACTTGGTGCTGGTGTTGGTGTTGCAGCTGCCTTTAATACACCGATCGGTGGAATGATTTTTGCCGTAGAAGAGTATGTAAAAAAAATTACACCGCATATAGCAACAATATTAGTTGGTGCTACTTTATTGGCGGTATTTACTTCTAATTTAATTATGGGAACAAACCAACCATATATGGGGATAGTTAATCCTAAAGATTTGCAACACTCTTCAATAGTTATGTTGATTGCAATATTAATCGGCATTTTGTGTGGAGTTAGTGGTGCTGTTTTTACAAAATTGATGGTATTCATGTCTGTTAATAAAACATGGGCATTTAATGCATGGCGAAAAAAACACTATTTATTAAATGCATTAATTTTTGGACTTATTGTTGCTTTGATTGGTAATTTAACTCATGGTTTTTCATTTGGTAATGGTGCAAGTTCAACAACAAAGTTTTTAGACTCATCATTAGATGCTCCATGGTATTATGCAATTAGTAAGTTTTTTGGTTCAATTGCATCTGTTTCAGCAGGAGTGCCCGGTGGATATTTTTCTACCGCTTTATCTATTGGTGCAGGTATTGGTGATTTGGTACATATGTTGTTTCCTCACATTAGTTTAGTTCAGTTTTATTTACTTGGCATGGCGGGATTTTTAGCAAGTATTACACAATCACCAATTACAGCTGTGGCAATGGTAGTTGAAATGAGTGATTCGAGTCAATTAAGTTTACCTATTTTATTAACCTGTTTTGTAGCAAGCTTGATTGCAGAGCAATTTGGCGATAGTGTTTACCATCAACAAGTGCTAAACTATATTAGTCCACACCGCTATAAAGAAACATTATAATTTTTGAAAGGAAATAAATCATGTCAAATAATACTACAATAAGA
>DYTA01000093.1 GCA_020726205.1 Nitrosospira multiformis | reverse complement strand
TGTAAATTGCTAATATTCTATTTTTTACTAATTAACTTGCGGATTTAAGGTAATACTTAAATTTTAAGAACCTAACCCAAGCGAGTTAAATTGAACTTGCGAAAGTTGAGTTAAATAATAATTATGTTAAATATTTGAAAAAAAAAGGTATAGCCTGTAACTTTTTTCAAAATCATAAAATATTTTAAAAAATATGAATTAAGACCTTTGCAAATTAAATTTTATTCACTTATCTTTACGAATTGGTTAAATAATATTAACGAAAAAGTTAAATAGTGTAACACAAATTTATAACAGGCTAGTTATGTTAAAGAATGTATTACTAATTGCAGTTGCTCTTATATTATCAGTTACTGCGTATTCCCAGTCCGGAACCCTTAAAGGGCGCGTATTGGATGGATCAAATGGAGAAGGCATTGCGTTTGCCAACGTCAGTATTGAACTGAACGGAACGGTAATAACCGGGGGGATGACCGATTTTGACGGTAATTTTACCATCAAACCCGTTCCTGCCGGTGTATATGATGTAAAAGCATCGTATGTGGGTTATCAATCCCTACAATTAAAAGGCTTAAGAGTGTTGGCAGGTAAAATTACATTCCAAGACTTTAAATTGGCTACATCAGTTCAAAATCTTCAAGAAGTTGAGGTAAGAGAATATAAAGTGCCTTTAATTTCGAAAGATCAAACTCAATCCGGAGGTTCGGTTACATCCGAAGAAATTGCAAAAATGCCTGGTCGTTCGGCCGAGTCGGTTGCAGTTACTGTGGGTGGGGTTTATTCCGAAAACGGTTCAGTAACCAGTATTCGTGGTGCTCGTGAAGAAGCCACAGTTTATTATATTGATGGTGTAAAAGTAAGAGGTTCAAATGCCATGCCTAAAACAGCTACTGCTCAGGTTGATGTTATAACCGGCGGTATTCCTGCTAAATATGGTGATGTTACCGGGGGGATTATTAGTGTTACTACTAAAGAACCTTCTCGTGAAATGTTTGGTGGCATTGAATTGGTTACTTCAAAATTTTTAGATCCTTATAATTATAATCTTGCAGAGCTTATGATTACAGGACCTTTAGCTTCAAGAAAATCACCCGATCCTTATGATTCTACTAAAATTAAAAAAGATATTATCGCCGGATATTTCTTATCTGGAAGTTTTAATTATGTGTCTGATAATTACCCTTCTGCTGTAGGTGTTTGGAAAGCAAAAGATGGTGTAATTGATGATTTATTATCAGTTCCCTATCGTTCCAATGATCAAGGTAATGGTACTTTATTAAATGGAGAATATCTCACAATTGATGATTTCGAAAAAATCAAAGCAAGGCAAGATGCTGAAGATAAACAGTTTAATGTGTCCGGTAAAGTTGATTTTAAACCTTCTCGTAATATTAATCTAACTGCTGGTGGTACATACAGTTATCAAAAAGCACGCCTTTATGATTATGACAACATGTTATTTAATACTCAAAATAATGGCACATATACAGGAATTACATGGCGTACTTATTTGCGTTTAATCCAAAAATTTGGCAATAACGAAGATAAAGAAAGTGCTAATAATGTAATTAAGAATGCTTTCTATTCAATTCAAGTTGATTTTGAGAAAGTTAATACCTTACGTGAAGATGATAGACATGGTGATGATTTGTTTAAATATGGCTATGTGGGTAAATTTAATACAACAACTGTAAATTCATATTCTTGGGATACACTTGCAGGATATGAAACCGGATTATGGGTTCACGATGGATTTAGAGATATTCGATATGATTTTGACGCTTCTGATATAAACCCTGATTTAGCAAGTTATACAACTTTCTTTTATGGTTTATTTCCTGAAGGAAATTCTTTAAACGATATTATGTATTCTAACGCTACAATGGTTCAAGCCGGTGGTGGTCTATTAAACGGTCAAAATCCTAAAGTTATTTTTAATAGTGGAAAAGATGCTAATAGTACTTTTGCATCTCCTGGAACTCAATATGGTACATACAATAAATCAGATGCATCTCAATTTAGAATAAGTGCTTCAGGTTCTGCTGATATTAAAGACCATGAAATTTCTATCGGATTTGAGTTTGAACAACGCAACGAAAGTGCATTTTCTATTGTGCCTATGGCTTTATGGCAATTGGCAAGAAATAATATAAATTCTCATATATTGGAATTAGATTATACCAATCCTAATTTTATTTATGACGAATTAAATGGTGTATTTTTAGATACTGTTAAGTATGATCGTTCGTATAATGCAGTTTCGCAAACCCAATTTGATGTAATGATGCGTGAGCATTTGGGTCTAGATAAAACCAGTCTTGAGTGGATAGATATTGATTCTTATGATCCTTCAGAATTAAAATTAGATTATTTTAGTGCTGATGAGTTATTTGGTGCTGGTAGTAATAGTGTTGTTTCATATTATGGATTTGATCATCATGGAAATAAATTAAGTTCGAAACCTTCACTGAATGACTTTTTTACTGCTAAAGACGATAATGGCAGATTTAAGAGAGAAATTGCAGCATTTCAACCCATTTATGCTGCCGCTTATATTCAAGACAAATTTGCTTTTAAAGATTTAATTTTTAACGTTGGAGTTAGAATTGATCGCTTTGATGCAAATCAAATGGTTTTAAAAGACCCTTATTCAATATATGAAACTAAAAAATTAAGTGAAGTTGACGGTGCTTTAAATCCTAATGGTTATCATCCTTCAAATATACCTGACAATGCTGTAGTTTATGGTGACGGCGTTTCAAATCCGAGTGAAATATTAGGTTACAGAGTGGGTACTGATCCTGCTAGTGTAAGATGGTACGATGCCAATGGTACAATTGTGAACGATCCCAAATCTATTGCTCACACAACAGGACTTTCACCGATTTTATTAAACGCTAACGAAGGATTAAATGCCAATGGATTTACCGATTATACACCACAAATTAATGTAATGCCACGTGTTTCTTTCTCATTCCCTATTTCTGACGTTGCACTTTTCTTTGCTCATTATGACATCTTAACTAAACGACCTATTGGGGCTGTTAGATTAAATCCATTTGAATATTTATTTTTAAACTCAATGGGAACTAACCCTATTAATAACCCTAATTTACAACCCGAAAAAACCATTGATTATGAATTAGGATTTCAACAAAAAATTAGTAATACTTCAGCCTTAAAATTAGCTGCTTTCTATCGCGAAATGCGTGATATGGCTCAAGTTCAAATGATTTATGGCGCTTACCCTAATGATTATATGACTTATACTAATATTGATTTTGGAACTGTTAAAGGGGTTACACTTTCTTATGATATGCGCCGTACCGGAAATGTTACTTTACGTGCCAGTTATACCTTGCAATTTGCAAATGGTACCGGATCAAACTTCGAAACCAATAGAGCTTTAATTTCCGGAGGTCAACCCAATTTAAGAACCACTATTCCTTTAGATTTCGATCAACGTCATGCCGTTACCGGTTCACTTGATTATCGTTATGGCAGCGGACGTGATTATAACGGACCAAAAATTGCTGGAAAAGATATTTTGCAAAATACAGGAGCTAATTTTGTTGTGAATTTTGGAACAGGTAGCCCTTATAGTAAACGTAATTTAGATGACAATACTTTACAAGGAGCAATTAATGGTTCACGTAAACCTAGTAAAACTACTATTAACTTACGCCTTGATCGTGACATCGAATTAAAATTTGGTGACAAAGAAGATGGAAATGGTAAGAAAAAAGCATTTTTAAATATTTATTTAGAAATTAATAATTTATTAAATACGCTTAATATACTTAATGTATACGAAACAACCGGGAATGCTGATGATGATGGTTGGTTGGTTAATTCCAAAAATCAAGTGGCTATTAATTCTCAAAATAGCCCAGAATCATACAAGAATTATTATTCAATGTATTATAATTCTCCCTATAATTATACACTACCAAGAACTATTCGTTTAGGTGCTGTTATTAATTTTTAACAAATTAAAAAAATGAAATTCAATATGAAAAAGGTAAAGAATGTTTTTCTAATATTGTCACTGCAAGTATTACTGATAAGTAATGTAATTGCACATATAGGACCAACTGTAAAGCCTAATACTAAAAGTGTTTCAGCCGGATGTACTCCCGCTACTGCCAGTACTGAAATGGAATTAAATAATGTTCGTTGTTTAATTCATACAGGTGGTGATATGTGGTGGGATTTTCTAAATGCTCGTTACGAAGTGCCAAAAAATTCAGGTAAAATGGCTTTATTTGCCGGTGCTATTTGGATTGGAGGTACAGATGTTAATGGTCAATTACGTTTGTGTGCTCAAAAATATAGAACAAATGGTAATGAGAACTGGCCTGGACCTTTAAAAGTTACTGGACCCGAAAAAGGAGATGTTACCCCTGACATTTGTTCAAAATATGACCGACATTTTGCCGTTACCAAAAATCAAGTTTCTCAATTTCGTGCTTGGTTTACAGCAAAAGCAAACGGAGATCAAGAATTATTAAATACACAGTTCGAAGGTTACGATGTACCTGATGCCATTAAAAATTGGCCAGGTAATAATTACGATCCTGATTATGATTTTCAACTAGCGCCTTATAAAGATATAGATGGTGATAACCGTTATGATTATACTATGGGTGATTATCCCTTTTTTGATTTAGATAAAAAAGAAGTATGTAATGCTACTAATGACTTACGTAAATCAATTCTTTATGGTGACGAAGTTTTATG
>DYTA01000092.1 GCA_020726205.1 Nitrosospira multiformis | reverse complement strand
CATGTGTATCTGGTGTTCCGAGAGTACCATTACGACTTTGCATAGCCATCCAGCGATCTAATTGTAGTGTAGGGAATAAGTTGCTTGCTGTAACATTTACGCCTTCATTAGCCATTTTTACTTGTAGTTCTGCAACTAACAAATCAGGACGGTTTGCTAATACGCTAGCAGGTAAGCTACCTGGTTGTAACATATTTTCGTTAATTTGAGTAAAATGATGATTAGTTAAAATTTTGCCAGGATTTTGATTAATTAAATACCTCAGCGAGTTTTGACTATTTACCAAATTATTGGTAACTAATTTTTGTTGAGATATAACTTGTTCCTCTTGAGCTTGTAGTAATTCAATTTCTTGTTCAGAGCTAAGGCCTCCAGATATTGATTTTTGCTTTATTTGAATTAGGGTTTGTAAATCTTGTTGCAATTTTTTAAGTAGTTCTAGTTGGTATTGCTCACCTAAAAATGTTAAATAACTTGCTGTAATTTGACCAATTAATGTTATTTGTACTGTATTTATCTTTGCTTTGTGCAACTCAATATTATATTCTGCTTGTTTTTGCAATAATGGCAATTGCATTAAATTAATTGTGTATTGTGGCCAAAGAGAGTAAAAAGTTCCAATATTACCAAATGCTGGATTAGACGTATAGCCTGCATAAATGTCTACAAATGGTATCCAACTTAATTGAACCTGTTTTAATTGTCCTTGAGCTTGATTTAAATGTGCATAAGAAATCTGTAAGTCATTGTTATTATTGATACCACTTTCAATTAGTTGATTAAGTGATTGATCATTAAATTGTTGCCACCATGCAAAATAAGGAATACTCTCTGTTAGTTGCGGTATTGATGCACCTGAATTAAATTTGCTTGGAACATTAAGATTAGGAAGTGTTTTAGTACTGCATGCTATAACGCAACTAATCGTAATTAGGGAGAGGATTATATTTTTCATATTTATTACAGGTTTAACTAAATTAATCAAGTGGCAATTATAACAGATAAATCCACTTTGATATTATGCTTGGTATTGTTTTATCTAGAATAATTCGAGTGTTCTGTTTGTATTAATATTAATTTTATGCTATTATTAGTAAATTTTACATCGACATTTTAATCATTGATATAATTATCAATATATTACTAATTTTTATTAAATGATTGGAAAGTAATAATGACTCATGAAGTGTATTTAGTAATCAGTATATCCGCATTAGCTGTAATTTCTCCTGGTTCAGATTTTGCTATGGTCACCAAAAATACAGTGTCTTATGGCAGGAGTGCTGGTTATTTAACGGCGATTGGTATTGCGTTGTCCACTTGGGTACACACATTATATTGTTTAGTTGGAATTGCCTTAATTATTTCTAAAACTCCACTTTTGTTTAGTGCAATAAAATACCTAGGAATTTCTTATTTATTATATATCGGTGTAAGTACTTTTCGGAGTAAATTTGTTCCAACAAATAATGCTGATGATAAAGCTAATAAAGCAAATTTACTAGCATCATTGAAACAAGGATTTTTCTCAAATGTAACGAATCCCAAAACTACGTTATTTTATTTATCGCTTTTCACCATGGTCGTGAGTAGAAATACACCACTAATTATGCAAGTCACATATGGTTTGATCATTTGTTTACTACATTTAATTTGGTTTGGCTTTATTAGTTATTTAATTAGCCACCATAAAATTAAAAGTAAATTTGATAAAAATATAAATTTAGTTAATAAATTCATAGGTCTGATTTTAGTCTTGATTGCAATTAAGCTATTTTTTACTTTATTATAATCGTATAATGTGATTACAGGATATATGAAAAATTAGAGTACCATTAAGTGATACTCTAATTTATTTAACTACAAGATGGTTAATTCAATACCCAATTCTTCACTAAATTTTGCTAACTGAGCTTTAGTTTCAGGTCTAAATTCAGCACCATAGTTTCCAATAAAAATACTCACTACTAGATTAAAGTTTTTTACTAAATCATCTTTGTGGTTTTGTGTATTTAGATATTTTTTTAATTCAGATAATGCAAGCTTAGGGTCATGACGAATTATCATTGCTTGATGTTTAATAACCTCATGCACATCTTGTAATTTTAGTTCTGGTGCAATCATTTGTGCAGCTTCAATTAAAGCACGTATTCTAAACTCCTGAAATGATTTTTTATATTGAGCTAATCCAAATAAGCGAAATAATGCACTTAACTCAGTATTCACTTGTACGTGTTTTTGAATTTCATCATTATATTCACTTGTAATTTTATCTAGGTCTAATTGAGTTGTACTTGGTGTAAATCGTGGTTTTTCACTATCAGTACCCCAGAATTTTTGAACAAGTGGATTAGTCCAAAAATTAAAAAACACTTGTTCTTGTACCTGATCTCTTAATTCAGTAAATTTTTGTAGGTTTTGGTTAATATACTCAGAGTATTGATTTTGTAATTGTAAAAATGGATTATTGTTATTAATTGTAGTTCGCTTGTCTTGAACTTTAGGTGCTAAATTTGCAAAAATTTTCATCCATGGATTTATAGTTTCTGCAAATAGTGTATAGCTAAGACGAAGTGGGCGCATTTTTTTCATAGTTTCCGCATATTGATCTTTAGCAAACATTCGAAACATTGGATGCACTAATGTGTCGTACATGAAACTAAATGCATTAGATGCTTTTGCAACAGTAGCAAAGGCTCTATCATCATCTTCACTATTCCAACCTAAGGCTTTGATATCTTCAATTGTTCTTGGTTCATAATGAGAACGAATTTTACCTTGTTCTTCTTCACCCTCTGGTGTATCAATAATTAATTCATATAGTCCAGGAGCTAAAACATCCATCGAGTCCATGTTTTCGACAAATACCTCATTTTCACGTTTACCAACTTTGGTAGCAGTAAAAATGGCTAGATGCCCAACTTTTCTGTTTAAACAGTAAATAATCGTTTTACCCCTAGCTTTTATTTCTTCTGCATCTTTATATAGGTCTGCAATCCATCCCGCTGATTGAGCTGGTGGACTAATATTATCGCCATCTGAAATAAATGTAATTAATGGCGAAGTTATATTCCGTGGATCAAGACGAATACCATCTTTAGTCATTAAATTACCTGTTGTTAATTCATTGCCTATAAATAATTTATCTACTAACCATTTAATTTCTGGTGTATTGAACTGAATAAAGTCTCCCCACCATTTTTCAAATTGAAGATAACGGTCGCTATCTTTATCTATGTTAGCAAATAAATCGTATTGTTTTGTCCACAAAAAATTAGATAGATTAAGTAAATCAAAATTTAAAATTAAATAGGTTCCATCAAATTTACCACCTCCAAGATCACCAATAAGTGAATTAACCCATGAACCTCCAACCAAACCTCCAGCATAGCGCATTGGATTTTTGCCACGTTCACCATTCCAATATGAAAGAGGTGATCCAGCAATGACAATTGGACCAAATATTTCTGGGCGTTGCATTGCACTAAACATTGTTAAGTATCCAGCAGCACAATTACCAATTGCACACATTTTGGGACTATCTTGGTGTAGTTCAGCAATTTTTTCATAGAATTTTACTTGTCCACGGATAATATCTTCATATGTTTGATTTTCACATGGGCGGGAGTTAAAGCCGATAAAATATACAGGATGACCATTTTTCAATGCATCACCAATTTCGCTATCTTTTTTGAATCCTCCAATACCTGGTCCTTGTCCAGCTCGAGGGTCTTGAATAACATATGGACGTTTGTGATTATCCGTGGTTATGCCATTTGGTGGTAACATTCTTGCTAACCAATAATTAATTGGTTGATCAAATGATGATCCATCCATAATTTTTTCATAGTCAAAGTTTAATACTGTTGCATGATCATCTGTTGTCATATCAAGCATTTCATTACCTCTTTTACGCATGGTATCCATAAAAAGAATGCTTCTTTGACTAAAGTCCGTTATATATTCATTAAATTCTTTTGCCATTGGACTAAGTGGTATAGTTGTATTATTTAATAGTTCATTATCAAAAAATGAATTAGACATGATTTCATTACTCCTAAATAAGTAAAGCCAAACCTAATGTGGATGACTTTATGCTATTTTAATTACAAAAAAGCCCCGATTAATCGGAGCCTAGCTTTTTATTTGGTTTTAAAAAAATCAGTGAATTTCGACCAATTTTCTGGTTTGAAAGCATCAAAATTACTGTTTTGTTGAAATTTATTTAACATTTCTTGTAATTGATCAGGTAGTTTAAAGCCATTTGATTTTACTGTGTTTAGTGCCGTCATTAAATCTTGAAATAAAGTATAGCGTTGGCTTAGTAATTGTTGAAAATTAACTGCACTATGTTCCATATACTTACGGTTAGCTTCTAATGCTTCCATTGGTGTTTTTAAGCTAAATAATGATTTTAAATGAGTAGTATATTCTTCATAACCTTCTTTTAGATATTGTTGACTAGTTTGGAAAATTTGTTGATTAATTGAATTAATTGAATTTACCAAATTAGTGATTTGTGCAAAATATTGTTGTGCTTCTTCTGTTGAAAAGAATTTTTCAAATGACATAGTGTATTCTCCATAAAATATTGATATGTTTTAGATATGAAATTGTAACACATAAATATTTAAGTATGTTAATAAAATTATTATACTTCTATCGGTGTTAGGTAATTTTCCTAATATATTAGTAAGTTAGTCATCTATGATTAATGTTTGTGGTTTGTAATTATTAATTAAATATGGCTATAAAGAATCTTTAAGTAACTAGTTATATTATGT
>DYTA01000091.1 GCA_020726205.1 Nitrosospira multiformis | reverse complement strand
GGAACTATTTAAGAACCATAATATATAGCCAAATTATATGTATCTGGCTATAGCATGCAAGACTACATTTTGCACACTTGGTCATTGGTTAAAATCGGAACAACTGCAGCACAAAAAAAGTTATTTTTTTTGCTTAAAAAAACCAAAGAAGCGATTATTAATGAAACTAAAGGAGCCAGGCATAGTGATCAATTAACCCAGGAATTAGTACAAAAAATTGCTATTAAACTTAATGTTAGCGAAGATGAAGTTTGGTCAATGGATCAACGTATAGGCGGCAAGGATTCCTCATTGCACACTCCTGTTGGTGATGCTGACGGTACTTTAGAATGGATGGATTGGTTAGCTGATGAAAGTGACAATCAAGAAATTCAAATTACTCAAGCTGATGAAATGAATAAGCGTCGTAAAGCCTTTCAACAAGCTATGCAAGCCTTAAACAAACGTGAACAAAAGATTTTAGTAGGTAGAAGATTAGAAGAACCACCAAAAACTCTTGAAGAGATGAGTCAAGAATTAACCATCTCCCGTGAGCGAGTTCGACAACTTGAAATTTCAGCTTTTGAAAAACTTAAAAAAGGACTACAACACTCTGGTTTATAAATGACAATTTATATAAGAGGTTTAACACTTCAAATAAATGTTTCAGTTATGAATTTTCGGGCAATTTTTATGGACGTTACCTGTATATTTGTGATAGCTTTCTAGTTAAATATGTTTATTGTCTTTAAAGGAGACTTGTTATTAGCCGCTTACCCGATGATGGCGTGTTCCAACGTGATTCCCGTGGCCATGATGGACCAAGAACAAACACCGAAATTCATGCTTCTAAAGTTCGTTTAATTGATGAAAATGGTGAAATGATTGGTGTATTAACTAGGTCTGAAGCACTAAAAAGAGCTGCAGATGTTGGTTTGGATCTTGTTGAAGTATCTCCAAATGCTGAGCCTCCTGTATGTAAAATTCTTGATTTCGGCAAATACAAATACGAATTACAAAAGAAAAAAGCTGAAGCTAAAAAAAAGCAAACAGTTGTATTGGTTAAAGAAATCCAAATGCGACCAATGATCGACCCTCACGACTTTGAAATAAAATGCAAAGCAATCAAAAGATTTTTAGACGAAGGCAACAAAGTAAAAATCTTACTACGTTTTCGTGGTCGTGAATTGTCTCACCAAGAAATTGGCATTAAGATTTTAAGCAAAGTGCGTAAAATGTTTGAGGAAATGTGCAAAATTGATCACAATCCCAAACTTGAAGGCAAACAAATGATTATGATAATTAGCCCTAAATGAGGATTTTATGAACACACTGTTAATTGTACAAATTTTTATAACTCTAGCACTAATTGGCGTAATTTTGTTGCAGCGTAGCGAAGGTGGAACCTTAGGTATGGGTGGTGGCAACAGTAGTTCAAGTATGTTTACTGCACGTGGCTCAGCAAATCTTTTAACCAGGGTTACTGGTGTATTAGCCGCATTGTTTATGGGAAACTGCTTATTAATGACAGTAATTAATAGTCATACAATCAAAAATCAAACAAAAATTATCAGCCAACCTTCTAGCGAAACTCCAACTAAATAATGGCAAAATTTATTTTTACAACTGGCGGGGTTAGCTCATCTCTTGGTAAAGGGCTTGCTTGTGCAGCATTGGGTGCTTTATTACAATCAAGAGGATTAACCGTAAGGTTACGTAAACTTGATCCATACCTTAACGTTGATCCAGGTACTATGAACCCGTATCAACATGGAGAGGTTTTTGTAACCTCTGATGGATCAGAGGCTGATCTCGATTTAGGACACTATGAACGTTTCACTAACCAAGACGCTACACAATTTGATAGCGTAACTTCAGGAAAAATTTACTCAAGCGTAATTTCTAAAGAACGTAAGGGAGATTACCTAGGTGAAACCGTCCAAGTAATTCCGCATATCACTGATGCAATAAAAGCATTTATTCTTAATGGCAGAGATGATGTTGATGTTATTATTTGCGAAGTAGGTGGTACTGTTGGTGATATTGAAGCTTTACCATTTTTTGAAGCAATTCGACAATTACGCAATGATCTTGGTGATAAAAATAGTTTACTTATACACGTAACACTGTTGCCATACCTCGCTGCCGCTGGTGAGCTAAAGACTAAACCAACTCAGCACTCGGTTCAAGCATTACAAACATTGGGACTACGACCTGATATTTTATTGTGTCGCAGTGAATGCGCAATTCCAGATGATGCTAAACAAAAATTAGCATTATTTTGCAATGTTAATTATAAAAACGTTATTCGCGCCCAAGATGCTGGCAATATTTATGAAATTCCTTTGATTTATCACAACGAAGGTTTAGATGACGCTGTTGCAAATGCTTTTGGCATTGAATCAAAACCTAATTTAAAACATTGGGAAGAATTAGTACAAAAATTAAACAATCCAAAATCAAAGGTACGTCTTGGAATTGTTGGCAAATATGTACAACTGAAAGATGCTTATAAATCATTAGATCAAGCAATTACCCATGCTGGTATTGCTGAGCAAATTGAAATAGAAAAGCTATGGATTGATGCTGAAGACGAAACATTACTTGCTAAAATTCAAAGTGTAGATTGCTTGATTATTCCAGGTGGTTTTGGTGGCAGAGGAGTTGATGGTAAAATTCAAGCTATCAATTATGCCCGTAAAAACAATGTGCCAATACTTGGTATTTGCTTTGGTATGCAACTTTGCGTTATTGAAGCCGCTCGTAATGTTCTTGGCAAAACTGATGCTTCTAGCACAGAATTCGGCCCCACTAACACTCCTGTTGTTGCTCGTATGACAGAATGGATGAGCGGTGAACAAAAAGAATTACGTGGCATTTCTGATGATTTAGGAGGCACTATGCGCCTAGGATCATTCGTTTGCACGATCAAAGAAGGAACATTGGCATTTAACTTATATGGTAATACAAACATTGAAGAGAGACATCGCCATAGATATGAAGTTAACTTACAATATAAACAAGCCTTGGAAGATAAAGGATATGTATTTTCCGGTATGTCACCTGATGGATTATTGCCAGAAATCATAGAATATAAACCTCACCCATTTTTTATAGCAGCACAGTTCCACCCAGAATTAAAATCCCGTCCGTTTAGTCCTCATCCACTATTTACAGGATTACTCAGGGCTTGTTTAAAGTTGATGTAGAGTTAATCTCAACAATCTTGTGATCAGCCACCATATCTATGGTTAAATGACCATAATAATGAGGGTATTCATCTCCTCCAGGTTTATTGGCTTCAATTTTTAATAGCTTTTGATCCAAATCCTTAATTTCTAATAGAATAATTTGAGAATTATTAAAAAATTTTTTCTAAACATTCTCCCATTGATTAGAAAAACTTAAGTGAATAAAACCGTCATCTAAATCTATCTCGCTACCTTTAAATATTTTATCTTTTTGAAAGTCTTCCCATTGAGGCAAAGTTAAAATTTTAAATATTTTCATGTTTTCCTTATGCACAGAATGAGTCGGTATTATTATTAACGATATTATAATTAATCTTAGAAAACTTTTTACTGTTGCAATATTCAGAATATGTTAACCCCTCTTGATTTACCCTTGATCAACCAGTTAATCTGTCTAAGAACACTAAAATAAGTTAGCTTAGTTTATGGTAGCAATTCCAGCAAAAAAAAACCTACAGGTAGGTAATAAATCATACGTATATTATTCTTTAGATTGTCTCGGCAACATAAGCCACCTGCCCTATTCATTGAAAATTCTACTGGAAAATTTACTTCGTAATTTTGATGGTAAACGAGTTACTCAAGCTGATTTAGACGCTGTGATTAATTCCACAAAACCACAAAGCAAACTATCGGAGATCTCTTTTTATCCATCACGTGTCTTAATGCAGGATTTCACAGGAGTACCTGCCCTGGTAGATTTAGCTGCAATGCGTGATGCTATGGCTTTAAGAAATAAGCCTACCGAAGATGTTAACCCACTTATACCAGTTGATTTAGTAATTGATCATTCAATAATGGTCGATTAGTTTGGTACAAAAGAAGCCGTTGATGAAAATATGCGTTTAGAATACCAACGCAACAATGAACGTTATCGTTTTTTAAAGTGGGGTCAAAAGGCCTTTAAGAATTTTAGAGTTGTGCCACCCGGAACTGGAATTTGTCATCAAGTTAACCTTGAATATTTGGCTAAGGTAGTTTGGACCTCTGAAGTAAATGGAGAAGTTATTGCGTATCCAGATACAGTCGTTGGTACAGACAGTCATACCACCATGATTAACGGTCTTGGAGTATTAGGTTGGGGAGTTGGCGGCATTGAAGCTGAAGCTGCAATGCTTGGACAACCACAAACCATGTTGATTCCAGAAGTGGTTGGCGTACGTTTAGAAGGCTCATTAAATGAAGGCATTACTGCTACTGATTTAGTATTAACCATTACTAATATTTTAAGATCTAAAGGTGTGGTTGGAAAATTTGTAGAATTTTATGGACCTGGTCTAAAGTGGTTATCACTTGCTGATCGCGCAACGATCGCTAACATGGCTCCAGAATACGGTGCTACTTGCGGATTCTTCCCAATTGATGAAGAAACTATCAATTACCTAAAACTAACTAATCGTAGCGAAGAGCAAGTAGCCTTAGTTGAAGCTTATGCTAAAGCACAAGGTTTATGGAATATACATGAACCTACCTTTAAAGAAACAGTAAACCTCAATTTAACTACAATTTTACCTAGCTTAGCTGGACCTAAACGTCCACAGGATCGCATTTATTTAAAA
>DYTA01000090.1 GCA_020726205.1 Nitrosospira multiformis | reverse complement strand
AATTGCTAATATTGTAATTTGTGAAAGTTACCCCATCATATTTGAAAAGCCCATAACGACTTGTTGCTATCCAAAGAATATTATTATCAACAATCATGTTGCTGATTTTTACTTTATTAGTATTTAAGGGAGAATTGAGGGAATCGAAAACAATACTTAAATCCGGTTTATACTTTAGCAGGCATGTATCCCCCGAATCGAAAGCAATCCAAACTGCCCCCTCTTTGTTAAGCGCAAAGGCATTAGACCGTTTATTTAAAACAGAATAAAACTGATCATTTGATTTTTTGACTACATTTTTCTTTGTTGCAATCCATGAATTATTCTCATTATCAGATAAAATATCCATAATATAGTTGTCTTTCAACGGGGAGTTTGATAATTCAATTGAACTAAAATTAGCCCCGTTGAAACACAATAGTTTACCGCTAAAACTGCCACACCAGACTGTATCGTTCATATCGCACAAAACCCTAAGCAAGCTTGTATCTGGAACCGGGGGACGATAAAGATCACAATTTGAAATACCAAATTTTATTAGGCCTTCCGTAGTTGCAAGCCACATATTATTTTGGGAATCAAATGAAATACCAAAGATTTGATTTGTCGGCAAACATGAATTGGAAACATTATAATTTGTAATTGAAGTTGCATTATACTTATACAATCCCGATCCATCACGGCCAATCCAAATATTCTGATTGTTATCAATTGCCATACAGAGGTTTACTCCACCAGGAATACCCGGCACTATAGAATATATGCCATTCTCTATTTTCCCTAAACCATCAGTTGAGCATATCCATACTACGCCATTACTGTCGAACGCAAAATCTGAAATGATGGGGAAAGCAGATAAGTCGTTTCCTGTTATCCAGGATTTCCAACTAGTACCATCAAATTTAGCTATCCACCGAAAAGATGCGACCCAAATATCTCCGTTTTTATCAATTTTGATCTTTGCATTATACTGATCGAAAGGCAAGCCGGAATTAGACTGATTATATATGGTACATTTCTCCCCGTTATATTTACCTATTCCATAATATTTACCACCTACCCAAATGCTTTTATCTTTATCAATACATAAGGATAGCAAATTATTGTCGGGTAAGTTGGAGTTAGCCCTGTTGTAGTAAGTTTTTTGCCCATTGGATTTATTGTATTTAACGAGGCCGCCTTGTGTTGCAACCCAAACATTGATATTATCCAAACAGATGTCAGTAACCCTTTGGCTAAACGAATAATTAAGCCATGAGGAGTGTGCTTGCGAGAACAAGGTTGTTATAGATATCCAAAACAAAAAAATCAATGAGAAAAGTTTTTTCATTATTATGGGTTTATCACAAAAAAGGGATAAGGTATTGAGCCTTATCCCTTTTAAAGTAAATTGTTACTGAACAATGATTTTTTGAACGTTAACAATGCCATCAATAATCAGCTTGATTAAGCATGGGCCCTTAAATTCGGTTGGTAGTCTCAACTTATAACTATAATCACCAGCATTTAACATCTGCTCATCAATTATAACAGACAATACGCGGCCATTCAAATCAATTATATTGACTGATACTTTTGAGTCGTTAGGCAATGCGAATGAAACCACACTTGTTGCATTCGCGGGGAAACTACTTCCAACCATAAGCACTATCTTGCAAAGGATTTATCTGCCGGAATACCTCAAAATCTTTACCCTTATTATTGTACCACCAATTGTAATAAAGGTTGTACGCTTCGTATAATTGCACATCGGTAAGCCTAGGTACGTTAATATCGGTTTTCAGGTGTAATTCCGGGATAAATGAGGGGAAACTTCCATTTGTGTATTTGCCATAATTAATTCTGATGTTTTCAATAGTCCAAAGAAGACACTCACCCACAGTTAATTTTACTGGTCCATAGGCCGTAAAAGGATTAACAGGGAATTTTGTGATTTTACTAAAATCGTTGGCCGATTGCAATAAAACAGGTATGGCATCTGGCGAAAACTGCGGAAGTGTATCCGCAGTATATTTATCCTGCTTCACCTGCTCAATAAACTTTTCAACCACCGTAGTTGGTTCATTGATTTTGGAGCATGAAACCAACAGACATAAAATTACACATTGTAGCAGCATTGCCTTCATTGTTTTAAGTTTTTACAGAGTATTATTCTTTGAACCTGGCTAATCCGAAAAATTGGGCACTACACCAAATATTTTCTTTGTTATCTACAAGTATATGTTCCACACTACTAATGGGTAGTGGCGCACTACTTTTGTTATAAATTTTCCATTCCCCATCCCTGCCAAACTTGATAAGCCCTCCCGAGTATGTACCAATCCATTTATTATCTGCATCATCTATAAAAATATCTATAACGGAATTACACGGCAATTTTGAGTTGTAGATATTATAATTGGTAACATTTTTACCATCAAATTTATAAACACCATCCCCTGATTCGGGTGCAACAGCCCATCGCGACAACACTCCCAACCAGAGGTTATTTTCTTTATCAAAACTCATGCAAGGTACCCATTTGGCATTTCCGGAACAAGTTATCACAGTATCCCAAATGTTATTATCATACCTCATTATTATGCCCCTTTCTTCATAACCCGGTAAGGTGCTGGCATACAGAACCCCATTTCTATCGAAGCATATTGTGTAAAACGTGGTACCTTCAAAAAAATTTATCCATGAAATACCGTTGTACATATGCAATCCATCGCCACGTAACTTTGTATTTGACGTGATCCAGATATTACCTTGTTGGTCGATCTGACCTCTTGCTGAATGCTGTTTATCGTGCAAATTTGAGATCAACCATTTTTGTGTATCAAATTGTCTTTTATCATAAATGAACAAGTAATCCTGATTGGAATATATATGCTTCACAATCCCTTCTTCGTTTAAAAATAAATGATTATAACCCACGAAAAACTGAGAAGAATCTATTGGCTCCACTTTATTGTTGATTAATGTAAATAAAGCATCTTTGCCCGAAGTATAATAATCCAACCGGGTAAAGGCTGAATATATAAGAGGATTGTCTCCATATTTAACCATTGAGCCTATATAATAGCGGTTATCAGGACTATCATAGTTCAAAGTATCAAAATAGTTTCCCCATTCGGAATAGAGCTCGCTTTTAAGCTCTGGCATCATCTCCTTTTTACAGGAAATAATTAAAAAAATGAGCAATATTGTTATTGTTGAACCTTTCATGATGATGAAGTTTTTAATTCAATATGAGTTACTTCCCCGCAGCTTAGCTGCGAAAAAAAACATTTTCTTTAATATCTCTTCAGCCCTGCTATGAGGTAGTTTAATACGAGTGGGGAATGACCTCCCCACTCGTAAAATTAAGAAAATTTATTCGATTAAAAACTTGCGATTAAATGTTTTACCATTTACAGTCAGGCTAAAGAAATAGATACCCGATTTGTAATTATTGGATATCCAATCCACATTTTGAGTACCGGCATTGTAAGATTGGTTTTCAATAAATGTTTCAAGCAGGTTTCCTTGAATATCAAACATTTTCAATGTTACTGTTGAATTATTCTCTGTAATATTGAAAGATAGGTTAGTTTGATACTTAAATGGATTTGGGTATACTGAGAATGAATCATAATTATCCATACCCTGATTATTTACTCCATTTCTGTACACCAGTAGTTTTTTTATAAAATTTTGAGTATTGGCAATAGGTGATGGAGCAATATAAGCTCCCTCGGTTGTGTAATTATTTTTACTCCATTCGTCTTTTACTTCCTGCATCAAATTACTGTACTCGGGAGTAATTTCGTTTATAAGCATAATTGACAAATCTCTTTTATCCAAATTATTTTCGTCATATGCGTTTTCAAATAACATTGGCCAAACTGCTTTACCACTAATTTTGCAATAGTTTAGTATATCTTTGAATTCTTCAGTTTGGAAAACAAAAAAGGGATTGCTATGGATAATTAATTGAGGACTATTGCTTTTATCAATAAGTTTTTGCATTTTTTTATCAAATAATGCTTTATTACCCTCCGAAACGCATGCTTTATAATCCTTTAATTTAGAATTTTCTTCTGAATCTAAACTAACTTTTTGCAAAACTGTTAACCCTAAAGCAAGGCTTTCTTCCAAACTAGAACTCTTTAAAGAGACCCTTGTAAAATATTGGCTAATTTGACCATAGCCATTATAGGAATTATCGTTAAGGGCATCCCGCGGATGAAAAGTGCGCATTAACCCCCCAGGCTTGCTTTCCCAATCAAATCCGTGAGGCTGATTATTAGCGGGTTTCCTTACAGAAAAATGTGTATATTGGTAAGATGTTGAATTGTACCACATAGCTATCTCACCATTTGTTTCATTCGCATTTGTTCTTGTATAAGTTGGAGCATCTGTCCACCTGGGTGGTGTATTTTCAAAAAATTTATCCCATGATAACCAAAAATTTCCTGACACATACCAATCACTGCTTAAATTTGTTGATGTCGGAGGATTTGAAGCCCAAAAATATCGCCCTAAGTTAGCCCTTCCTCCTCCCCAACTTGCACCATTATACGCATTGCTTTCAGGAGCAGACTGTATGGCATCATCAGTCTTTAAATTTGGGAAATAGGACATTATATTGCTGTTCATGCACATAATGTAATAATCGCAAGTGCCTGTAGGGGTATACGAACTATAGGAGGAAAACTGGTCGCCTTCTATTTGAGTTGTAAAATTTTTGTTGATTCGTGAAGCTAGACCCCAGCTATAATCACCGCTTCCATAATAATCATCATTGTAGGCAACAATTCTACCAGGGAAACCGATATTGTCTTCGAACCAGAT
>DYTA01000089.1 GCA_020726205.1 Nitrosospira multiformis | reverse complement strand
CTACAACATTATTGGCTCAATATTCAATTGAATATTATAGTTTACTTTAACTTGTTGCTGAATAAACTTCACTAGCTCCAATAACTCATCTTTGTCAGCACCGCCATGATTTACAAGCACTAAAGCTTGTTTTTCATATACACCAACATGACCTAGACGATAACCTTTTAATCCAAGATTATCAATCAACCAACCAGCAGATATTTTTGTATAATTGGGATCAGCTTGAGCATAAATTGGCAAATTAGGAAATTTTTGCTTTAATTCTTGTGCTTGTACAGTATTAATAATTGGATTATGAAAAAAACTCCCAGCATTACCAATTTCATCAGGACTTGGTAATTTACTTTGTCTTGTAGCAATAATTGCCATACGTAAATCGATTGCCGTTGGCTGTTCAATTGTACTTAGATATTTTGCAATATCGCCATAACTGGCATTCATCGGAGACTGTTTAGGCAATTTGAAACTAACTTGCGTAACGAGATATTGATGATTATGCTTAAACATACTATTGCGATAACTAAAATTACATTCTGCATTACTAAATGTAACAAAATCTCCAATCTCAAGGTTAAATGCAGTAACACTCTCAATAAAATCCTTAACTTCAACACCATAAGCACCAACATTCTGCACAGGTGATGCCCCAACAGTACCAGGAATTAAGCTTAAATTTTCAAGACCAAATGCACCATGTTCACAGCAATAAGCAACAAAATTATCCCAATTTTCGCCAGCCATTGCACTTACAAGATAATGATTATCATCAAAATCTTGTAGACTAATTCCACGTAATTGATTATGAATAATTAACCCATCATATTTTGATGGTGCAATCAAATTACTACCACCACCAAGAATAAAATATTGAGGATATGTAGCAAGGGTTTTGCATAATTCAGCTAACTGACTTAAATCTGATAGAATACAAAAATTATCGGCAATTGAGGTCAAATGAAAAGTATTTAGGGATGTAAAATTGATTTTATGTTGAATTTTTAACATAATGAGGCTTTAAAAGTGGTGCCCCCGACAGGAATCGAACCTGTAACTGCCCCTTAGGAGGGGGCCGTTATATCCATTTAACTACGGAGACAAATTTATTTAGTTTTGCTAAGTAATTTCAATGCTTCTTTAATACCCTGACTTAAATCAGTTAATTCAGGAAGCTGTTTAATAACTTGTGTAATTTCTTTATTATTATAACCTAGGCTCTCTAATGCATTGCTAATATCTTTACGAATTAAACCTTCGTTAGTTTGTTTTGCATTAAATAAACTATTATTTGGCATAAAATCAAGCGAAATATTCAATTTACCTTTTAACTCGAGTAGCATTCGCTCCGCCATTTTTTTGCCAATACCAGGAGTTAAACATAAAGTATTTAAATCATCTTCTTCAATAGCCTGCTGTAGTTGTTGACTATTCATTGTTGATAATAATGCTAATGCAATTCGTGGACCGATTCCTGATATTTTAATTAACTGGCGAAAACAGTCTCGTTCAGTTCTGGTTAAAAAACCAAATAATAGATGAGCATCTTCACGCACAACTTGATGAACAAATAAAGTAACATCATTACCAATAACAGGTAGCTGTGCGAGATGAGACATAGGCAAATCTACTTCATAACCTACACCACCACATAGCACTACAATATGTGGTGGATTTAGATCAATTAATTTACCACAAAGATATGCAATCATATTAGAACGCTGGAATCACAGCACCATTATACTTCTGCTCAATAAATTTTTTCATTTCAGGAGAAGTTAATGCTTTAGCTAATGCTTTCATTTTAGGCTGATTTAACTCATCTGGACGCACAGCAACCAAATTAGCAAATGGACTATTTTTACTCTCTAATAGAACAGCATCCTTAGTTGGGTTTAAGTTTGCGGATAAGGCAAAATTTGAATTAATTACAGCTAAATCTAATTGTTTACCTGCCAAAGAACGTGGCAACATTGCGGGATCTAATTCAACAAATTTAATATCATATGGATTAGCAACAACATCTTTTTTGGTCGGATAAGCTACGCCTGATTTTAACTTAATAAATCCATTCGATTGTAAGATATTCAAAGCACGACCTTCATTTGTTGGGTCATTAGGCACACCAATCTTACTACCTTTAACAATATCAACTGCTTTTTTAGAAGTAATAAATTTAGCTTCAGTAGTTTTATTTGCATAAACTCCCATTGGTTCTAAATGCACTTTAACCAATGAAACCAAATTAGTACCATGATCTTTATTATATTGTTCTAAATATGGTAAATGTTGAAAAAAATTGGCATCTAATTGTTTTTGGCTTACAGCTAAATTTGGCGTAATATAATCTGAAAACTCAGTAATTTTCAAATCATAACCTTGTTTTGCCAAAGCAGGCTTAATAAACTTTAACATTTCAGCGTGAGGTACAGGAGACGCACCAATTGTAATTGTTTCATTAGCAAAAACATTTGCCAAACTAAAAACAGATATACCTAAGGTTAGTAGAATTTTTTTCATGAATTATCCTCGAATTGATTATTTTTATTTACGCATAATTTTAACTAAAAAATCACCACAAATTTGAATTAATTGAACCATCACAACCATCAATACAACTGTAATTAACATTACATCTGTCTGAAAACGTTGATAACCATAACGAATAGCTAAATCACCTAATCCACCGCCACCAACTGTTCCAGCCATTGCCGTATATGAAACCAATGCAATTGCGGTTACTGTAATACTTGCAATAAGACTAGGCATTATTTCAGGTAATAAGATATGCCAAATAATTTGCCTGGTACTTGCGCCACAAGATTCTGCCATATGAAAAATACCATCATCAATTTCTTTTAGTGAATTTTCAACTAAACGAGCAAAAAATGGAAATGCTCCAATTACTAATGGTGGAATCGTTCCCTTAGCACCTAGCGACGTTCCAACTAACATCGTTGTAGCAGGAATCATAACAATCAATAAAATAATAAATGGTACTGAGCGTAATACATTAACCACAAAAGATAGAATCATATAGACAAATCTATTCTGTAACAATCTACCTTTGCTAGTTAAAAATAAAATTAGACCAACAGGAATACCAATAATAGTGCTAAACAACACCGAGAACCCAAGCATAAACAAGGTATCAAGTGTTGCATCGTTGATTTCACTCCAATCAACATTACTAACTAAATCGTTGATAATTGCAAGAGACATTTTCAACAAACTCCCAAATTAGTGAACAATTTCATAATGTACACCCATTTCTTTCATTATCTTACATGCTGTTGCTAAATTTTTTTCATCGCATTCAAACTCAAT
The DNA here is from genome assembly GCA_020726205.1 of Nitrosospira multiformis. Lineage (GTDB taxonomy): Bacteria > Pseudomonadota > Gammaproteobacteria > Burkholderiales > UBA11063 > Aquella. The sequence goes on along the minus strand of DYTA01000089.1, from coordinate 1,634 downwards.
TAATAACTGCCCAAATGGCATATTTTTAATCCGCCCCAGCTCTCCACGTAAGATACTAAATTCAACCCCTGCACTTTTAGAAATAATATTTAAAATTGGTTGATAGGTTGCATCACCAACAAAAGATAGCAGTAAAATATGTTTATTCGAGCTTTTTTCAAATTGATAATAATGATTTACTTGCTCTAAATATTTTTCTGATTCTTCTTCAATAATTAGTTTTCTAGTTAATGGTTGTTGCGGATGCAATAAAATATCAAAAGCATTACCTTGTTCAATAATTTTACCACCATCAATAACCGCAACTTTATCGCAAATTTTACGAACCACTTCCAATTCATGAGTGATTAAAAAAATAGTAATTCCCATTTTTTGATTAATCTCAAGCAATAGTTCCAAAATACTTGAAGTAGTTTGTGGATCTAATGCCGAAGTAGCTTCATCACTTAACAACAATTTTGGCTTAGTTATTAAAGCACGAGCTATTCCAACTCGCTGCTTCTGTCCACCAGAAAGACTAGCTGGATATTTAGTCGCAAAATCAGTTAAACCAACTAGAGCGAGCATTTCATCAACTGCCAGTTTGATTTCTGCTTTATTATGATTACCTTGTAATTTTAATGGCAATGCAACATTATCAAAAATTGTTTTGGAACTAAGTAAGTTAAAATGTTGAAAAATTATGCCAATTTGTTGACGCTCTTTACGCAACTCACTAGTTGACAAGGTAGTCAAATCTACCCCATCAATAATTACGTTACCAGAGTCAGGTCGCTCCAATAAATTTAAACATTTTAACAAAGTAGACTTACCCGCTCCAGATTTACCAATAATACCAAATACTTGCCCTACTGGCACATCTAAGCTAATATTGTCCAATATCAAGTTTTTATTTTTTTTAGTTGGGTAACTTTTACTTAGCCCATTAATTTTTATCATCTTACTGCTTCAAAAATTAATCACGGAAATTGATAAATTGTAATGGCAAATCAGTTACATCTTTTTTTAGTAACTCAATAGTAGCTTGTAAATCATCACGTTTTGCCCCACTTACTCGCACTACATCACCTTGAATAGAACCTTGAACTTTGATTTTGCTATCTTTAATCATTTTAGTAATTTTTTTACCTTGTTCTTGTTCGATACCATTTTTAACTTTAATAATTTCTTTTAATTTATTACCACTAACTTTTTCAATTTTACCTTCAGATAATGAGCGAGTATCAACACCACGCTTAGTCAATTTACCAATAAAAATATCTTTTACTTGGCTTAGTTGAAAATCGTTATCTGCATATAAAGTAACTTCTAATTCTTTTTCTTTAAATTCTATTTTGGCATCAGAACCTTTAAAATCAAAACGATTAGCAATCTCTTTATTTGATTGATCTAACGCATTATTTAACTCTACTTTATTAACTTCTGAAACTACATCAAACGATGGCATAGGTTTACTCCCTAACTTATAAAATAATTATCTGATAATCTAAAACTATAAACGCTGGCTGATTTGTAATCAATTTGGTTATTTTACCCAAATTTGTTTTTATTTACAAATTTAATTTAGCTTTGGATTATAGCATAACAAATTAATCAATTCTGCTATTTTCGCACTGCACCCAAATTTTTATCAA
>DYTA01000005.1 GCA_020726205.1 Nitrosospira multiformis | reverse complement strand
CTGCCTGTCACGCAGGGGGTCGCGAGTTCGAGTCTCGTCCACTCCGCCATTTATTACATCTTAAATCAATCTACAAAACAATCTAATTTACACATCATTCCTTTATTTCCATAGTTTACCATATATATTAATTATCTAACTTGAAGTATTTAACAATATACTTATATAATATCTAATTATAAATTTTTTCTGGAATACTATGTTACTACCTATTAGCACCCGTTTAGCCAATTTATTAAATGTTAATCAATATCAAATTGAAAACACTGTTGCCCTACTTGATGATGGAGCCACAGTTCCATTTATTGCTCGTTACCGCAAAGAAGTTACAGGTGGTCTAGATGATACTCAATTGCGCTTATTAGCAGAAAAATTAATTTATTTACGTGAATTAGATGAACGTAGAGAAACTATTTTAAAATCAATTATCGAGCAAAATAAACTAACTAATGAGCTAGAGCAGGCAATCTATGCTGCAGATAATAAAACTACACTTGAAGATTTATATTTACCATACAAACCCAAAAGAAGAACAAAAGCACAAATAGCAAAAGAAGCAGGCTTGGAACCATTAGCTTTAAGCTTATTAGAAAATCAAGCACAAGAACCTTTAGTATTAGCTCAAAACTTTATTAATCCAGAATTCAAAATTGAAACAGCACAAGATGCATTAGATGGTGCAAAATATATTATGTTAGATATATTTGCTGAAAATGCTGGATTACTAGCAATATTAAGAAATAAATTAACAAATGAAGGATTAATTACCGCCAAAATAATTGCGGGAAAAGAAGAAGATGGTAGTAAATTTACTGATTATTTTAATCACCAAGAATTAATTAAATCAATTCCATCTCATCGAGCATTAGCTATTTTGCGTGGAAACAATGAAGGAATACTATCAATTGCATTAGAGTATCCTGAATTACACACTTTAGCACGTAATGAAACATCAAATTTTGAACAATTAATTATTAATGAATTTGAAATCTCACAACACTTGGCTGCAAGTAGTTGGTTACGAGATTGTGTACGCTTAGCATGGAAAGCAAAAATATACCCATCGTTAGAAAATGAATTAATTAATGCTATGCGTGAACAATCTGATGAAGAGGCAATCCGTGTCTTTGCAACCAACCTACACAACTTACTCTTACAAGCACCTGCAGGTGGCAAAACAACAATTGGTTTAGATCCAGGTATCAGAACTGGAGTTAAAATAGCAGTTATCGATAATACTGGCAAATTATTAGCAACCAATACTATTTATCCATTTACTCGGAGTAAAGAGGAAGCTATTACCACTATTGCTAAATTATGTCAAACATATAATGCAGAATTAATTAGCATTGGTAATGGAACCGCATCACGTGAAACTGAACAACTAGTAAAAGAAGTGTGTCAAAAACATAAAGAAATTAGCGCACAAATCGTTGTAGTATCAGAAGCTGGTGCTTCGGTATATTCTGCATCAGAATTTGCAGCTAAAGAATTTCCTGAATTAGATGTTAGCCTACGAGGAGCAGTATCAATTGCTCGTCGCTTACAAGATCCATTGGCTGAATTAGTAAAAATCGATCCAAAATCAATTGGTGTTGGTCAATATCAACACGATGTTAACCAAAGTAAATTAGCAACAAGCCTAGGTAATGTAGTTGAAGACTGCGTAAATGCAGTTGGTGTGGATATAAATACAGCCTCAGCACCACTACTTTCTCGAGTGTCTGGGCTTAATAACATTATTGCAAACAATATTGTTAATTATCGGGATAAAAATGGAAAATTTACCAATAGAAAAGAATTAACAAAAGTTAGTCGTCTTGGTGAAAAAACTTTTGAGCAGTGTGCTGGATTTTTAAGAATTAACGATGGTGCTAACCCACTTGATAAATCAGCTGTCCACCCAGAAAGCTACCAACTAGTTGAACAAATAGCAGCTAAGCTTAATGTGCCAATTATTGACTTAATTGGTAATAGTCAATTAATCAACTCAATTAAAGCCACTGATTTTGTAAGTGAGAAATATGGACTACCGACTATTCAAGATATATTGAAAGAATTGGAAAAACCAGGTCGAGATCCACGTGGTGAATTTAAGACAGCACAATTTAAAGATGGAATAAATGAAATTCGTGATTTACAAATAGGTATGGAACTAGAAGGTGTTGTCACAAATGTTGCTAATTTTGGTGCATTTGTTGATATTGGTGTTCATCAAGATGGATTAGTTCATATTTCTGCAATCGCAGATCAATTTGTTGCCAATCCAAATGATGTCTTAAAAGTTGGACAAATAGTTAAAGTACGGGTTGAAGAGGTTGATGAAAAACGTAAGCGCATTGCTTTAACGATGAAAGGTTTAAATAAACTAAAAATACCTGTAACACAAAAAAACAACGAATAACTCGCAACAGCCACAAAATAATAATCGTTCAAACAATCGAAACAATACTGCTCAACCAGAAAATAGTCTTGCTGCTGCTTTTGCTAGATTACGCAAATAGGAGAACTCATTGCACGGAAACACATTTATTCATGATATGGCCATCATTATGTTGGTGGCTGGAATTGTTATACTCTTATTCCACAAACTGAAACAACCTGTAGTATTAGGATATCTAGCGGCAGGAATATTAATTGGTCCACACCTAAGTTTTCCATCGGTATTATCTATTCATGATAATAATACGATTTCAATACTAGGAGAATTAGGCGTTGTTTTTTTAATGTTTTCATTAGGGCTAGAATTTAGTCTAAAAAAAATTGCTAAAGTTGGAGCTTCTGCATTTATTGCCGCTATTTGTGAAACAAGTTTAATGATTTTTATTGGTTATCGCATCGGTCAATACTTTCATTGGTCAAATATGGATTGCCTATTTTTAGGCGCAATGTTAGCAATATCTTCAACAACAATTATTGTTAAAGCTCTTGGGGAACTTGGTTTAAAACAAAATAAATTTGCTCAAATGATTTTTGGCATGTTGATAGTTGAAGATATTCTTGCAATAGGAATTATTGCACTATTATCAGGAATTGCTACCTCTGGCACAATTACTAGTGATAATATTGTTACAACACTAGGACAGCTATCTTTATTCATTATTGTAACTATGGTACTTGGATTATTAACTATACCTCGTTTACTTGGCTATATTGCAAAATCAAAAAGTCACGAAATGATGCTCATTAGCGTTTTAGGACTATGTTTTGGGGTATGCTTATTAGTTATTGCATTAAATTACAGCATCGCACTTGGAGCATTCATGATTGGTGCAATTATTGCTGAAGCTCGCCCACTTCATTTAATTGAAACACTAATTGAGCCATTGCGTGATATGTTTTGTGCAATTTTTTTCGTTACAATCGGAATGATGTTTGATCCAAATATTTTAATTAACTATTATGGACCAATTTTTATAATTAGTTTAGTCTTAATTATAGGAAAAGTTACAGGTTGTACAATTGGAGCATTCATAACGGGTAAGGATGGAAAAACATCATTAAAAGTAGGAATGAGCATGGCACAAATCGGTGAGTTCTCATTTATTATTGCCGCATTAGGCGCAAGCAGTAAGGTAACAAGTAATTTACTCTACCCGATTGCAATTGCTGTCTCGGCGATTACAACACTATCTACACCATACTTAATTAAATTATCAGATCCATTATCATCATTATTTAGTAAAAAAGCACCTCGTAGATTACTGAAAATAATACATGGTTATACAAAAACTATTGATAACTTACACCCACAAGGTGATGGAGCATTAATCCTAAAAATTGTTGGTAAAATTATAGCTCAAATTATTGTTAATTGCGCACTAGTTGCAGCAATTTTTATTGCAAGTGTCTTTGTAACTAGTCATATTGACATATTATTTACAACCATTAATGGTGAAATTGTTCACCAACAACTATATAAAACAATTGTTTGTGGTTTATCAATTTTCATTTCGCTACCATTTTTGGTTGCAACATATCGAAAGTTAAAAGCATTTAGTATGATACTAGCAGAAATAATAATTCGAGATAATTTTTTTGGTCAATATAATTATAACAGTCGTAGAATAGTTTTTGAATTATTACCATTAATTGCAATTTCATTAATTATGAGCTTAATATTTTCATTAAGTAGCCCAATTTTACCTCAAATTAACTACTTACTCTCTCTGGTAATAGTATTTGTTTTACTTGCAATAGTTTTCCGTAAGCCATTAATTCGCTTTCAATCATGGTTGCAAATAGAATTATTTAGTGTAATGGAAGATAAAAATCTAAATAATTAAATATATTCGTTAAATACTTATCATGAAAAGTTTAAAAATAGAGTAGGTAAAAACCTACTCTATTTTTATTAACAAATTACTAAGCTATTGACAGCTCTCACACTCAGGATTATCAATTGAGCAAAATTTAGCATCAGTTGCAGGTGTGTTATCAACATTAGCACGAGAAGTAAATTTACCAGTTCCTCCATCGGCAGTAACTGCATTTAATTCACCACCACGACCAGTTGATTTCTCAGCCGAAGTTGCAGACAGAGTACGTAAATAATAGGTGGTTTTCAAACCACGTTTCCAAGCTAATTTGTATAGCTCATCTAATTTACGACCAGATGGTTGAGATAAGTATAGATTTAGTGACTGCGCTTGATCTAACCACTTCTGACGACGACTTGCTGCTTCTACTAACCACGCAGTATCCATTTCAAATGCAGTAGCATAAAGTTGACGTAAATCTTGAGGAATACGTTCAATTCGTTCCAAGCTTCCATCAAAATACTTGATGTCACTTAGCATAACTTCATCCCAAATACCACGTTGTTTAAGATCTTTAACCAAAAACTCATTAACAACAGTAAATTCACCAGATAAATTTGATTTAACAAATAAATTTTGATAAGTAGGTTCAATCGAAGCTGAGACACCAATAATATTTGAAATTGTTGCAGTCGGAGCAATAGCTAAACAATTTGAGTTGCGCATACCATTAGTTTTGATTTGCTCACGTAGTGCATCCCAATCTAAGCTAGAAGATGTATCAACTTGGAAATAATCATTATTACCACGAGCATCTGCAAGCATTTGTAAACTATCAGGAGGTAAAATCCCTTGCGACCATAAACTTCCCTCATATGTAGAATAACGCCCACGTTCACGTGCTAACTCGCTGGATGCCCAATATGCATAATAAGCAATCATTTCCATTGATTTATCAGCAAATTTAACCGCTTCTACTGAAGAGTATGGTAATCTTAATACATGTAAACAATCTTGAAAACCCATAAATCCTAAACCAACAGGACGATGTTTTAAATTAGCATTACGAGCTTTAATTACTGGATAAAAATTAATATCAATTACATTATCCAACATACGCATTGCAGTCGTTACTGTTTGACGAAGTTTTTCAGCATCAATACCACTATCCGTTAAATGATTAACCAAGTTAATTGATCCTAAATTACACACCGCTATTTCATTTTCGTTAGTATTTAATGTAATTTCAGTACATAGATTAGAACAATGAACTACTCCCACATGTTGCTGTGGAGAGCGAATATTACATGGATCTTTAAAAGTTATCCATGGATGACCAGTTTCAAATAACATAGTAATCATTTTGCGCCATAACTGTAATGCAGGAATTTTTTTACTTACTTTCATTTTACCTGCTTCAGCTAATTTCTCATAAGCAATGTATGCTTGCTCAAACTCTTGACCATACTTATCATGCAAATCAGGTACTTCATTTGGAGAGAATAATGTCCATTCACCTTGCTCATGAACTCTCTTCATAAATAAGTCAGGAATCCAGTTTGCAGTATTAATATCATGACAGCGACGGCGGTCATCACCTGTATTTTTACGTAAATCTAAAAACTCTTCAATATCAGCATGCCATGTTTCTAAATAAACACATGCAGCACCTTTACGTTTACCACCTTGATTAACTGCAACAGCTGTATCATTAACCACTTTTAAAAATGGAATAACGCCTTGGCTTTTACCATTAGTTCCTTTAATATGTGCACCCATTGCACGAACAGGTGTCCAATCATTCCCTAACCCACCAGCAAATTTAGAAAGCAGTGCATTGTCTTTAATGCCATCATAAATACCAATTAAATCATCGGATATAGTGCTTAAATAACAACTCGATAATTGAGAGTGCAAAGTACCAGCATTAAATAACGTCGGAGTTGACGACATAAAATCAAAACTAGATAAAATTTTATAAAACTCAATTGCTCGACGTTCACGTTCAACTTCATTTAACGCCAAACCCATTGCAACACGCATAAAAAACACTTGTGGTAACTCAATACGTTGACCATTAATATGCAAGAAATAACGGTCATACAGAGTTTGTAAACCAAGGTATTTAAATTGTAAATCACGGCGTCCATCAAGTGCAGCACCAAGTTTTTCAAGATCAAATTCTGCTAGTCGAGGATCAATTAACTCAGCGTTAATACCTGTATTAATATACTCAGCGAAATAAGTTTTATATAAATCTTGCATCTCAGCCTGATTTACATCTCTACCAATCACTTCGTAACGAATTGTATGCAATAATAAACGAGCAGTTACTGCATTATACGCAGGTTCACTTTCTATAAGCTGTCGAGCTGCAAGAATAACAGACTTAAATACTTCGTCCTCACTAACACCATCATAAAGATTTTTTAAAGCCTCGTCGAGAATAATTTTAGCATCTACATCAAGCAAACCATCACAAGCAGCTTGGATAATACCATAAATATGTTTGATGTTTAACTCTTCACGATGACCATCTTTAAAATTAACATTAATACGATGTTCTGGGCGCTTAACACCTTCTAAATCACGCTCATGACGACGCTCTTCACGATATAAAACATATGCACGAGCAACATCATGCTCGCCACTCCGCATTAAAGCTAATTCAACCTGATCTTGAATTTCTTCAATATGAATAGAACCACCGTCAGGTTTGCGTTGCTGTAATGCAAATACAACCAGATTTGTCAATTGTGAAACTTGATCTCTAACACCAACAGAAGACAAACTATTAATGCCATGAACACCCAAATAAGCCTTAGTAATAGCTACCGCTACTTTACTTGGGTTAAACTCAACAACCTCTCCATTTCTACGTACCACATGATATGTTGAGAAATCTCCAATTGGAGCCATAGCTTGCCCATATTGCGTTGCCAACATACTAGCTTCATTACTTAAATGCATTTTTGATAACCTTATTATTTTACTATATTTAGTACATTAAAAATTTAATAACACTATAGATTGTGTTTTACAGAGTAATTATACCGATTAAATCATCAAATCTCAAGTACTAACTATGATAAAAAATAAAATAAACTAATTGACATTTAATAACATCAACAATATCAAGCATTCACACACTCGTCACAGATAAACCACACCGAGCTCATTAGAAAAACTGACAAATTATGTTCAACACAATTAAAAGATTAAATATTACAGTAATATTGCCAATTGATTACTGCACATAACAAAAATAGATAAAATTATGTTAAAATAACCACCTGAATTAATAAACTTTTACTAGGATAATCTTCAAGCATGCACTTTCATGAATTATTTGCTACTCTAGTGTTGGTTACTGCACTAGCAAGTTACATAAATGATAGATTTTTAAAGCTACCAAAAACTATAGCATTAACTATTATTAGCATAGTCGTTGCTATTTGTGTTTCATTTATTACTCGCAATTACCCTCACTCAGTACAACCTGTATATGAAATGGTAAAAAGCGTTGATTTTAAAACTGCTGTACTAGATGTAATGTTAGGTTATTTACTTTTTGCCAGCGGACTACATGTCAACTCTATTGATTTAAGAAAAGAAATTGCTCCGGTTGTCTATCTAGCAAGTCTAGGGGTTGTAATTTCAACATTTTTAACTGGTTATATGTTATTTTATGTTGGTCATTTTTTTGGAATTCCATTTTCACTTGGCGAATGTTTAATTTTTGGTGCATTAATTTCACCAACAGATGCTATTGCTGTGTTAGGAACATTTAAATCAATTCCAAATCCACCACAGCGATTAAAGACCCTAATTACAGGTGAGGGTTTATTTAATGATGCTGGCGCTATTTTAATGTTAGTTATATTAAGTCAAGTTGTATATGAAAATGTTCACTTAACAGTTGGTCATGTCGTAGAAAGTCTAATAATGGAAACTGGTGGTGGTATATTACTTGGTATAGCCGTAGGTATCGCTTGCAGTCATTTACTAAAAAAAGCTAAATCGCCAGAAGTAGCAACACTACTAAGTATTGCAGCATCTAGTTGCGGTTATGTTATTGCAAATCGTATTCATGTATCAGGCGTAATTACAATGGTTGTAGCTGGATTAATCATTGGTGGTTATGCAAAAAAAGATCACTTTAGAAAAGAAACTACTCTCGTTTTAAATAACTTTTGGGAATTAATTGACGAAATATTAAATGCATTTCTCTTTGTACTAATTGGCTTAGCTATGATTAATATCGAAATCACACACTCAGCAATAATGATTGGCTTGGTAATGATTATTGTTGTTTTTATTGCTAGATTAATGAGTATATGGGCACCAGATTTTATATTAGGAACTATTTTACGTCGCAGATCAAATTTTTCTTGTAAAAAAAGTACATTACTTGCATGGGGAGGAATTAGAGGTGGACTGTCTATAGCTCTAGCTCTTTCAATTGAGAATTTTCCAGATAGTTTAGTTGCAATAACCTATGTCGTAGTATTGGCGTCAATTTTACTACAAGGTGGATCATTTAAATGGGCAATTTCTAAACTATCAAAAGAATAAAAATCTTGGCTTAGCCAAGATTTTTTTAAAATATAAATATTTAATTTAAACGTAAAGTCCACCATTGACATGAATAGTTGAACCAGTTACATAACCAGCTTCATCACTAGCTAAATATTTAACAGCATTAGCAATATCTTCAACCTGTCCAAAACGACCTAGTGGAATATTCTTAATATATGTTTCTTTTACATCATCAGGTAATTTATCTGTCATATCAGTTTGAATAAAACCTGGAGCTACACAATTAGCTGTAATATTACGACTACCAAACTCTTTAGCAATTGATTTAGTCATTGCAATCATACCACCTTTAGCTGCAGAGTAATTAATCTGTCCTGCATTACCCATAAACCCAACAACAGATGCGACATTGATTATGCGTCCAAATTTAGCTTTAGTCATACCACGAATAACTGATTTAACTAACAGAAATACAGACTTAAGATTAGTATCTAGAACAGCATCCCAATCATCTTCTTTCATTCGAATTAATAGATTATCTTTAGTAATTCCAGCATTATTTACTAAGATAGTAATATCACCTTCATTAGTGGCAATATCTTTAACTACCGCTTCAATATTTTCTTTATCATTAACATTTAATGCAACACCACGACCACTAAACTCTCTTAAGTACTCGCTAATTGCTAGCGCACCACTGTCACTAGTTGCAGTGCCTATTACTGTAAAACCATTTTTTGCTAAAGTTGTAGCAATTGATTTCCCTATACCACGACTTGCACCAGTTACTAGTGCTATTTTTTTAGTTGAATCCATTTGTTACTCCATTTTAATTTAAAGCCAATACTAATTTATTTAAATCATCTTGATTATGTATATTAAATAATTGCGCTGTTTCATGAATACGTTTATTCAATCCTGATAACACTTTACCTGGTCCACATTCTACAATTACATCAACGTTATTTGCAACTAAAGTTTGTACGCTTCTAGTCCACAACACAGGAGAATATAATTGTTTAATTAGTCCATTTTTTAATTCATCAATATCAGTGACAACTTGTGCATTTACATTTTGAATCAGTGGAATTTGTGGTGTATTAAATTGAACGTTAGTTAGCTCTTCAGCTAATTTTTCAGCAGCAGGTTTCATCAAATCACAATGAGATGGAACAGAAACAGGTAATGGCATAACTTTACGTGCACCTTTAGCTTTAAGCACTTCAGAAGCTTTCTCAACTGCTGCTTTATTTCCAGCTATAACAACTTGACCTTGTGAATTAAAGTTTACCCCCTGAACAACACCTAAACCTTGTGCCATAACTTCAGCACAACCTTCAATAACTAATTCATCAGCGAGCCCTAATACTGCGGCCATTGCACCCTCGCCAGGATTAACCGACTCTTGCATATACTGTGCTCTTTTTCGCACTAGATTTAATGCATCACTAAAAGATAAAACATTACTCGCAACTAATGCAGAGTATTCACCAAGGCTATGTCCTGCAACCAGTGATGGTGTTTTACCATTTGAAGCATCAAGCCACGCTAAATAAGTTGCATAGCTAGCAGTTAATAACAAAGGTTGTGTATTAATTGTTTGATTAATATTGACAGTATTTTCTTCTTGTAACATACTCCAAAAGTCAATATTAAGTATTTGTGAAGCGTCTTCAAATACTTTTCTAACTACAGCAACATCAGCAAGTCCATCCATCATTTTTAAAGCTTGTGAGCCTTGCCCAGGAAATACGAATGCAAATTTAGTCATTATTTAACTCCTTAAAATCTGATTAGTGAAGCGCCCCAAGTAAATCCAGCACCAACACCCTCAAGTAATATCAAATCACCACGTTTAATTCTACCATCTCTAACTGCAAGATCTAAAGCAAGCGGTACAGATGCAGCTGAAGTATTACCGTGTAACGCAACAGTTGAAATCATTTTTTCCATACCAATACCTAACATTTTTGCAGTAGTTTCTAAAATTCTTACATTTGCTTGATGCGGTACAACCCAATCAATATCCGCAATTGACACACCTACTTTTTCAGCTAAAGTTTTAGCTATAGATGATAATGATTTAACTGCGAATTTAAATACAGCTTGACCATCCATTTGAAGATAAGGATTACCCTCAACTTTTCCATTATAAACATGTCCATCACAAGTCAAAATTGAACGATAGCTACCATCAGCACGAATATCACAACCTAAGATGCCTTGTCTATCACTAGCCTGTAAAATTACTGCACCAGCTCCATCACCAAATAAAATACAAGTTCCACGATCTGTATAATCAACAATTCTTGAAATAGTATCAGCACCAATTACTAGGACAGTATCTACCATACCACTTTTAATATAACAATCTGCAGTAGTAAGTGCATACATAAACCCAGTACATGCGGCTTGTAAATCAAAAGATCCTTTAGTTGTTTTAATTCCTAACTTTTCTTGTACGATACAAGCGGTAGAAGGAACCACAGAATCTGCAGTACTTGTTGCAACTAAGATCATATCAATGGTAGATGCATCAATACCAGCTGATTTTATCGCAGCTAGCGCCGCTTGATATGACATATCACTGGTTTTCTCACCACTAGCCACAATATGGCGTTCTTTAATACCAGTTCGCTCAACAATCCACTCATCGTTTGTCTCAACAATTGTTTCTAATTCTTTATTGGTTAGTATTCGTTCAGGTAAATAACTACCTGTTGAAATAATTCTGGAATATCTCATATTAATTTTGAACCTTGTAAAAATAAAAGGCGGGAAATTCCCGCCCTTATTATACATTATTTTGTATAAATAGTCACTGCTACTAAGTAATGTTATAAACTTTTTAAGTCATTAAACTCAATTAACTCAGCATTCTCACCATCCATAGGTTTATTACGTTGTAAATATTCTTTTAACAGACTAATTACACCTGCATCAACTTCATGATGAGCTTGTTCTAAAGCATAGTAAAATCCATCAATGTCTGCACCACCATGACTTTTGATAACTAAACCATTAAGCCCTAATAAAACAGCACCATTATATTTACTAGGATCTACCCGCTTTTTCAAACGTTTTAGTACAGGAAAAGAAATTAAAGCAATTAATTTAGTAAACCACGTACGCGTAAATTCTTCTTTCAAGAAGAAGGCAATCATTTTAGCAACACCTTCAGTAGTCTTCAAAGAAACATTTCCAGTAAAACCATCAGTTACCACTACATCTACTACACCTTTAAATATGTCATCTCCTTCTACATTACCATAGAAATTGAGATTAGCATTTTTTAATAGTTCAGCAGCTTTTTTAACTGTTTCATTACCTTTAATATCTTCACTACCAATATTAAGGATTCCAACACTCGGTGTATTTTTTTTAGTTACACCCCGCATTAATTGAGACCCCATAATACCAAACTGCAACAAATGCTCGGGTTCACACTCAACGTTAGCGCCAAGGTCAAGCATACAAACTTCACCTTTAACTGTTGGCATCAACTTCGCAATCGCAGGACGGTCAATACCATCCATAGTGCGCAATACGTAACGAGAGATAGCCATTAGTGCACCAGTATTTCCTGCTGACACGATAGCGTTTGCTCTACCCTCTTTTACTAAATTAATCGCCACACGCATTGAAGAATCTCGCTTCGTACGCATAGCGCTTTGTGGAGCTTCGTCCATGCCAACTACTTGAGTAGCATGAACGACTTCAATTCGATCGCTGTAAGTTAATAAACTATCGCCGACTTGTTTGTAGATGGCATCGCGGTCACCAACTAAAATTAAGTTAACATCAGCTGTTAGACTTAAAAATTTTAAGCAGGCTGGAACGGTAATATTAACACCATGATCCCCACCCATTGCATCAACAGCAAGAATTATTGCCATAGTCTATCTTCTTTCAGAAATAAAATTACTCACCTTTAGTTTTAATAACTTTTTTTCCACGATAAACGCCATTTGGGCTAATATGATGACGTAAATGAACTTCACCAGTTGTTGCTTCAATTGCTGTAGCTGGAGCAGTGATGAAATCGTGTGAACGGTGCATACCACGTTTTGAAGGAGATTTTTTATTTTGTTGAACTGCCATTTTGAATTACCTCTAAATAATATTCTTTAATTTACTAAATGGGCTATCTGCGTCATCATGATAACTTAACCCAATACATTCATCATGCTTACTAGCATAAGGAAGTAACATAATTACTTCATCTTCAACTAATTGCATAACATCAAATTCAGATTCAGCGAGTACACCATCTTCAACCTCTGACTCAATGTCAGCAAACATGGCTTTATCCATCTGATCTTCATTAAAAAAAACTGTAATTCGCGACTGATTGTCAATATTTAATTCCATCGACTGCAAACAGTTTTGACATAAAGTGCTAATTATACCATAAATTGACAATATAAGTACAGGTCTATTTAACGAATCAACAGCACCATCTAAATTGTACTTGATGATACCAGTAAACTCACCCAATTCCTTAACTCTAGTGCTTTGCACTAAATCAAGTTCACCAGCTAACTTTTTTTTTGCTTTTGCAAATTTTACATTATCTACATACAACATAAAATTCCTTATATTTTATACTATCGTAAATCATACATTAATTTGAATAGTTACAACATGAAAAAACCGGAAGATTAACTTCCGACTCTTTCTATTTATCCAACAAGGTTGAATCAACTTCTTGCTTAGCTAAGCTTTTCGCCGCTAAACGACAAGTAACAAAGACCGCAATAACCCATACTAAAACCCACATAACATACTCCTTTAGTACATTGTTTTAGAATTTTCTTCAATTCTAGCTACAGTTACCTTACCACGCATAATTTTGTAAACCCAAGCGGTGTATACCAAAATAATTGGAGTAAAGATAATTGCTACAACCAACATCACTAACAAAGAATGTTCTGATGAAGTAGCATCCCAAGCAGTTAAGCTACTACCAGGTACTGAACTTGAAGGCATAATGAATGGGAACATAGAAATACCAGCAGTTAAAATAATACCTGCGATACCTACGCCACTAAAAATAAACGCCGTTCCTGATTTATTTTTTGTATTAAATACAATAGATAAAATCAAACCCAAGAAACCCAACGCTGGAGCTAAAATAGCAATCGGATAAGTTGAATAGTTATTTAACCACGCACCTTTTACGACTTCAACCGTTTTAGCTAATGGATCAGAATCGCCAATTGCAGATAGATTATGAGCAACATAACCATTAATATAACCAACCCAGAAACCACCAATTGCAAACAACACAATCGCTAAGATAGAGAAAATTGTTGCCGCTTTACGAGCGCGTTCTTGCATAGCACCTTCCGTACGAAGTGTAAGAAATACACCACCATGAGCGATAGTCATACAAACAGAAACCAATCCACATAGCAACGCAAAAGGAGATAGGAGCGCAAGGAAACCTAAAATTGGATTCGCCGCATCACTAACTAAACGCATATTTTCATCAAAATGGAATGGAACACCAAGTAATACATTACCAAATGCCACACCAAATAACAATGGAGGAACTGCAGAACCTACAAATAACACCCAATCCCAAGTAGAACGCCATTTTGGATTTTCAATTTTTGAACGATAATCAAATGCCGGAGCACGTAAGAATAAAGTCCATAAAACCGCCAAAATTGCAATATACAAGATTGAAAAAGATGCGGCATACACCATAGGCCACGCTGCGAATATAGCACCACCTACAGTAACAAACCACACTTGATTACCATCCCAGTGCGGAGCCACAGAATTAATTGCAGCACGACGCTCTGAATCGGTTTTACCCACAAAAGGAGAAAGCGCACCAACTCCCATATCGTGACCATCCATAATCATAAACCCGATTAGTAAAACACCAACAAGTGCCCACCAAACAATACGTAAAATTGCATATTCCATAACTATTTACCTCTTGATTCAAATTGATACTTACCCGTCCCTAAGCTAGAAGGACCAAGGCGCGCATATTTAAACATCAACCACACTTCAACAATTAACAATAAAGTATAAATTGTTGTAAAACCAGTTAAAGAGAAGATTAATTCACCATTAGTCAAGCTAGAAGTTGACTGATAAGTTGGTAAAATTCCAAAAATAGTCCATGGTTGACGACCATACTCAGCTACAATCCACCCAGACCAACAAGCGATCCAAGGTGTAGGAATCCAAAATAAAGCCCATTTTAATAACCATGTTTTATTTTCAAAAGCACTACGCTTTCCTAAAGAGAACACCGTTGCAAGTGCAAATAATAAGAAGAACGAAGCACCCAATGCAACCATAATACGGAAAGCATAGAACAACGGTAATGACTGAGGAACTGTATCTAATGCAGCTTTATCAAGCATCTCAGGCGTAACTTGAGTTAAATCATTTGTATATTTTTTCAATAACAAACCATAACCTAAGTCACTAGAATTAGCTTGAATTTGTGGCACTAAAGAAGTATTAGAAGGATTTTTACGGAATTGTTCTAATAACAACAATTCTTTTTGACCATTAACAATACGTAATTTATTTTGTGCAACAATATCATCCATACCTTGAACGTCACCACTCAAAGAACGAGTAAACAAGATACTACCAATATAAGGAACACGTACATCAAAATCATTCGCACGAGTTTCTTGATTGGGTAATGCAATAATAGACCAACCTACTGGACCTTTTTCAGTGTGCCACATACCTTCCATTGCAGCCAATTTACTTGGTTGATATTCAGCTACATGGAAACCCCCTTCATCACCCATAATAATTACAGCAATTGAAGCGAATAAACCAAATAATGCAGCAATTTTGAAAGAACGACGAGCAAAAGGAAGATCTTGTTTTTTCATTAAGTAGTATGATGAAATACCCAATACAAAAACAGATGCCGTTACATAGCCGGCACAGACAGTGTGGAAGAATTTAGATTGAGCAACTGGGTTAAATAACACAGCTGTAAAACTAGATAACTCCATACGCATAGTAATTGGATTAAACACAGTTCCAATTGGATATTGCATCCAACCATTAGCAACTAAAATCCACAATGCAGAAAAGTTTGAACCGAGAGCAACTAAAACAGTAAATAATAAATGTTGTTTTTTAGATACACGATCCCAAGCAAAGAAGAACACACCAATAAAAGTAGATTCTAAGAAGAATGCCATTAATCCTTCAATAGCTAAAGGGGCACCAAAAATATCACCAACATAATGAGAATAATAAGCCCAATTTGTACCAAATTGGAACTCCATAGTAAGACCTGTAGTAACCCCAATTGCGAAGTTAATACCAAATAACTTACCCCAGAACTTGGTCATATCTTTATAAATTTGTTTACCAGTAATTACATAAACACTTTCCATAATTACTAATAACCAACTCATGCCAAGCGTGAGTGGCACGAAAATAAAATGATACAGCGCAGTTATCGCGAACTGTAAACGCGATAAGTCAACTAGTGTTTCCATAGTTTCACCTCAAAAATTAACGAAGAATGTGTTCACCAGCTGTTTTATCATCAAGTTGTGGTGGATTTCTAAATGAAGTGTACCACAAACCAGTTAATAAAACGGCTTTAACCACGAGTAAACAGAAAATTTCTTTCCAATATTGTTTAAACATTGCAAAATCCTCTAGTTAGTTAAGATGTTATTTTATCACATCGGTCAGATTACCATAGTTATTTTATGGTTTTAACCCACTAAATAACTATGGTAATTATAGTCTATTTTGTCGTTGGTTTGTAATCTTTAATTTGCTCTTTTAATAGATTACTTGTGTGAAATGAAACTACGCGTCTTGCGCTAATTGGGAATGATTCTTTAGTCTTAGGATTTCTTCCTTCACGAGTGCTTTTGTCACGCAACACAAAGTTACCAAAGCCAGAAACTTTAACTTCATCACCGTCTTCTAAACTTTTACTCATAACTTCAAAAAAGTCTTCCACTAAGCGATAAGCTTCAACGCGAGTTAATTGAGAATTACTCATAACAACCTGAATTAAATCATTTTTTGTTACTGTTTTTGCTTTGTTTTCTATTGACGAGTTTGTCATATTTGCCTCATATAAATATAAAAATAATAAATTTAACGTAATTTAGCTGCGAACTGTTCACATACTAATTTCTTAATTAGCTCTAAACTAGGATTTATGTCTTCATCCGTTAGAGTTTTATCAGCTTGAAAAATAAAATTGATTGCAACGCTTTTTTCATTACTTGGTAGATTACCACCGGTGAAAATGTCAAAAACCGCAACGTCAATTAACTCAGCAATACTTAGCTGTTGAATCTGTTGCATTATTGCACCAACGGCAATTTTTGCATCAACTACAAATGCTAAATCTCGCGAAACCTTTTGATGCTTACTAACAGCCTGTAGATTTACACTATTTTTTGCTGAAATAAGCTGTAAATTCAACTCAAAAACATACGGCAATTGATTTAGCCCCAAATCTTGTGCATATTTCGGATGAAGTTGACCAATATAACCAACAACAATACCATTTAGCTCAATTTTTGCTGCTCGTCCAGGATGGCAATGCGCATTAGTACTGTCTGCTATAAAACTCAGAGTACCACAATTACGCAATAATTCCTCTACTACCAACCTTAAATCATAAAAATCAACATTACGTGCGGGTGCTGACCAATTTAAGGACGAAATTTTACCATAAACAAGACTAGCAAGATAAAGAGGTTGTTGACTAATATCTTCGCCATGGAAAACACGAGCCAATTCAAATAAGCGCACACGATCATGACCACGGTTTACATTATGTACTAAACTCTTGATTAAACCAGGTAGTAAGTTATTACGCATTAGATTTAATCCAGCAATTGGATTTTGTAATTTGATTAAATCAAACCCAGAATCACTGAATTGACTAGCATACTTATCTTCAATAAATGCATAGCTAACAACTTCATTTAAACCATGTGCAACTAATGTTTGTTTAAAACCAAAGAGTTGTTCACTCCGCTCATCTAAAGAGTTAAATGTATAAAGAACATTTGGTAATTTAGCTTCAATACGATCGTAACCATAAACGCGGATAATCTCTTCAATAATATCTTGCTTAATATTTAAATCAAAACGATGACTCGGAGGAGTAACACTAATGTGAGCCGTAGATATTTCTAATTGACAACCAAGATTTTGTAAAATCGTAATAATTTCATTATCACTAATTTTTTCACCAATTAATTTTTCAATTTCATTAAACGTAAGTTTAATTGCAGTAGAATTACGTTGATGTTGAGAGCTTGCATAATGAATATAATCACCAACTTCACCACCACAAATAGTCTTGATTAGATTTGCAGCAAGATTAATGGCATCATGTTGTACTTGAGTATCAACACCCCGTTCAAAACGAAAAGCTGAATCAGATGAAACTGTATAATACTTAGTTTTTCCCTGGATAGTATCTGGAGCAAAAAATGCACTTTCAAGTAAAATTGAAGATGTATCTATGGTTACACCAGATTCACTCCCACCCATTACACCAGCTAATGCAACTACACGATCATCAGCACTGGCAATAACTAAGGTATCGGTAGCAATTTTAGCAATGCTATTATCTAATAACTTCAATTCCTCACCCTGATGCGCAAATCTAACATTAATTCCATTTGCTACATAAGCAGAATTAAAAGCATGCATTGGTTGACCCAATTCCAACATTACATAATTAGTAATATCGACGACAGGAGAAATTGAACGAATATTACTTCGAGCTAATAAGCGAACTAACCATTCAGGACTACTAATTTGATTATTGACATTTTCAATATGCAATCCAATATAGTGTGAACACGCAGTTGTATCACTTACCGTAACTTTCTTAGTTGTACTTGGTGTAGTTAGATAATTATGATAGCTTGAACGTGATTTTAACTGAACACCAGTTAGCGCTTGAATTTCACGAGCTAATCCTAAGTATGACAAACAATCACCACGATTCGGTGTGATTTTAAATTCAACAATAGTATCATTTAAATCAAGATATTCACGAACATCTGCACCAATTGGAGCATCATCCGCAAACAACCACAGCCCATCAACATCATTTGGACAACCTAGTTCATCACCACTACATAACATACCATATGAAACAATACCACGCATTTTACGCTCAGTAATTTTAAAATTACCGGGTAATACAGCCCCAACTACGGCACATGGGATTTTAACACCAGTTTTTACATTCGATGCGCCACAGATAATTTGTAATAGCTCACCACTACCAACATCAACTTTACATAATGAAAGTTTATCAGCATCTGGATGTTTAACACAGTCTGTAACTAAACCAATTTTAATACCACTAAACTCAGGTGCTACTGGAGATTCATCTTCAACTTCTAAACCTGCCATAGTAAGACGTTCTAATACTAAGTTTTTATCCAGAGTTTCACTAAAAAAACTCTGTAAATGATTCCATGAAATTTTCATTCTATAATCCCTTAAACTGCGTCAGAAAATCAATATCATTTTCAAACATCAAACGCAAATCCGTAACACCATAGCGTAACATAGCTAAACGATCTATACCAAAACCAAATGCAAATCCAGTGTATTCATCTGCTGAAATATTCATATAGTTTAATACTTTTGGATGCACCATACCGCAACCACCAACTTCTAGCCATTTACCAGTTTTGGCAAAAAAGATATCAACTTCAGCTGAAGGCTCAGTAAACGGAAAAAATGACGCACGAAAACGAACTTGTAGGTTATCATCTTCAAAAAATTTACGCATAAATTCACTAATAATTGCTTTTAAATTAGCAAAACTAATATTTTTCTCAATCCACAATAACTCCATTTGATGGAACATAGGAGAATGTGTTGCGTCCATATCGACACGGTAAACACGTCCAGGAGCTATGATTTTAATTGGTGGTGTACGAGTTTCAGCATAACGAACTTGAATTGGTGATGTATGAGTACGTAATACATTACCTGACTCGGTATAAAATGTATCTTGCATTGCGCGAGCTGGATGATTATCAGGAATATTCAATGCTTTGAAATTATAGTAATCAGTTTCAATTTCTGGACCATCAGCCACAGAAAAACCCAATTGAGCAAAAATATCAGTCAATCTTTTTAATGCCAAAGTAACTGGATGCAAACTACCGGCAGACATACCACGACCAGGCAAACTAACATCAATTGTTTCATTGGCTAATTTAGCGTTTAATTCACGAGTCAAAATTATTTCACGCTGTTTATTTAATGCATCTTCAAACTGCGATTTGATTTGATTAACTTCAGCACCAAATGCTTTACGTTCTTCAGGAGCTAAATTTTTAAGTTGTTGCATAAATGCGGTAATCGCACCCTGTTTCCCGACATAACGGGACTTAAACTGCTCCAAATCGTGAATAGATGAGATATCATTCATTTCACTTAAAGCAGTAGCTAAAACTTGTGTAAGTTGTTCCATTACTTAAACTTTCAATTTATTATATTTAATTATAAACCAAGTTGAACTTTATGTTGCTTGATTATTTCTAATGCATCTTGGTAATGAGGAACCAAATGAGGTATCAACAAATCACCACTATGAATCAATTGCATATCATCATTAAGCATTTCTGCCTCGAACCATTTGATTAACCCTGGCCACATTTTACCAACCAAAATTAATTTGCAATTATCAATTTTTTTTACTTGCATGAGTTGAAGAACTGTCAAAATTTCTAAAACGGTGCCGATTCCACCATAGAAAGCAACAAAACAATCTGATACTGCCATAAAATGTTGTAAGCGAGTAAAGAAAGTTTTGTGTGGAAAGCATTCATCTAAATATGGATTATTCTTTTGTTCAAAAGGTAACTCAATGTTAATACCAACTGACTTAATTGGTGAATCAGTCAGTTTACCCTCGACCGCACCACGGTTCGCAGCCTCCATAACGCCTGGACCACCACCACTAATAACGTTACATTCAAGCCGAGCTAGATTTTTTGCAAACTCAACAACATCTCGGTACGCAGGAGAATCTTCACTAATCCGAGCAGAACCAAAAACTGTAACACTATAATTATCATATGGCGGATAAAAAGAAACTAGATCATCCGTCAGATCCCAAACTTTTTCTAATGAATTAACCACTCGCTGTTGTAGCGCTTTATCATGTATTGAAATTTTTTCCATAAATCACCCACGCAAAAAAAATGAGGACTATATTCTAGTCCCCATTATTATAAAGCAATTTACTTTATTACGCTAATTTGCTTTTAGCAATTTCAACGAATTTTGCAAACGCTGATTTATCAGTAATAGCTAAATCAGACAATACTTTACGATCCACAGCAACTTCAGCTTTTGCTAAACCATTAATGAAGCGGCTATAAGTTAATCCTAACTCACGGCAACCTGCATTAATACGAGCAATCCAAAGGCTACGGAATTGACGTTTTCTTTGACGACGGTCACGATAAGCATATTGTCCAGCTTTCATTACCGCTTCTTTAGCAACACGGAATACGTTATTGCGACGACCGCGATAGCCTTTAGCTAAGGCGATGATTTTTTTGTGACGTGCACGTGCTACGACACCACGTTTTACTCTAGGCATTCTTTAACTCCCTAATTATGCGTAAGGTAACATGCTACGTACATGACCCATATCACTAGCATGAACTTGTACTGTACCACGTAATTGGCGTTTGTTTTTAGTTGTTTTCTTGGTCAATATGTGACGTTTGAATGCTTTAGAACGTTTGATGCCGCCGCTACCTTGTACGATAAAGCGTTTTTTAGCACCAGACTTTGATTTCATTTTAGGCATGTCTGCACCTTTATTTAATCGCAGTTTGTATTCAGATAGCAGGTGCTCGAAATCGAGAACTTGCGGAACCTAACTATCCACCTTTTTGAGGGATAAATTATACCACTAAACATTATATTTTATCCAGTTATTTTTAATGTTATTATTGCTCTGCTCCTGAGTTCAAGTGCGAAACGCAAAAACCAATGATTTTCGCAGCTTTGCTGGA
>DYTA01000088.1 GCA_020726205.1 Nitrosospira multiformis | reverse complement strand
ATTATTTTTAATGAGTATTACTATGGTTTTAGGTATTACCAATATTATTAAATAGACGTTAGTTATATTAGATATAAATATAGTACAGTTTATTATGTTATAATACTTACTATTTTTAAATTATTATGTTATCCAACATAAACTTTTGTAGAGAAAATCAATGGCAAAAAACTTACGCAATATTGCAATCATCGCTCACGTTGATCATGGCAAAACAACATTAGTAGATAAACTTTTACATCAAGCAGGTACTTTTTCGGCGCATCAACATATTGCTGAACGCGTTATGGATAGTAACGATATTGAAAAAGAACGTGGAATTACTATTTTCGCAAAAAATGCATCACTAACATATAAAGACACTAAAGTTAATATCGTTGATACACCAGGGCATGCTGATTTTGGTGGAGAAGTTGAGCGTGTATTAGGTATGGTTGATGGGGTATTGCTTTTAGTTGATGCCGTTGAAGGACCAATGCCTCAAACTCGCTTTGTAACACGTAAAGCGTTAGCATTAGGATTAAAACCAATTGTTGTGGTTAATAAAATTGACCGTGATGGAGCTCGACCTGAATGGGTTGTTGACCAGACATTTGATTTATTTGATAAATTAGGTGCAACTGAAGAGCAATTGGATTTTCCTGTTGTTTACGCTTCTGCAATTAATGGATTTGCAAGTTTAAATGCCGAAGAACGTCCTGATAATATGGTTGCATTATTTGAAACGATTTTAGATCACGTTAAAGCTCCAGAAGATGATGTTGATGGTTCACTGCAATTGCAAATTTCGGCACTAGATTATAATTCATTTGTGGGACGTATAGGTATTGGTCGTATTCGCCAAGGTAAAATCAAAGCAGGTCAACAAGTAATCGTTGCTACAGGTGTTGATGGTGAACGCAAGACTGCTAAAATTAATCAAGTGCAAGTTTTTAGTGGATTAGATAAGGCATTAGTTGATGAAGCTTCTGCTGGTGATATTGTTTTAATTAATGGTATTAGTGAACTAAATATTGGTGTTACTATTTGTGATGTTTTAAATCCTGAGCCATTACCTATGTTAGTAATTGATGAACCTACACTAAGTATGAATTTACAAGTTAATACCTCACCTTTGGCAGGTACTGAAGGTAAATTTGTTACCAGTCGTCAGATTCGTGATCGCCTTAATAAAGAATTATTGACAAATGTTGCTTTAAAAGTTGAAGATACTGAAAATGCTGATGTGTTTTTGCTTTCTGGACGTGGTGAGCTACATTTAACTATCTTAGTTGAAAATATGCGTCGTGAAGGTTTTGAGCTAGCAGTTGCTAAGCCTCATGTGGTTATGAAAATGATTGATGGTGTTAAATGTGAACCTTATGAGGCTTTAACTATTGATTTAGAAGACGAACACCAAGGTGCCGTAATGGAAGAACTTGGTCGTCGTAAAGGCGAATTAACTGATATGGTATCGGATGGTAAAGGTCGTACCCGTTTAGAATATCGTATCCCTGCTCGTGGTTTAATTGGATTCCAAGGTGAATTTTTAACACTAACTCGTGGTTCAGGATTAATGGCTCATTTATTTGATGATTATGGTCCTGTTAAAGCTGATATTCCAGGACGTCGCAATGGTGTGTTAATTTCTCAAGAAAATGGTCCTGCTGTTGCATACGCATTGTGGAAGTTAGATGATCGTGGTAGAATGTTTGTTAGCCCTGGTGAAAAATTGTACGAAGGTATGATTATTGGTATTCATAGTCGTGAAAATGATTTAGTAGTTAATCCAATTAAAGGTAAACAATTAACAAATGTTCGAGCTTCTGGAACAGATGAGGCTGTACGTTTAACACCACCAATAGCATTAACTTTGGAAAGTGCAATTGAATTCATTGATGATGATGAGTTAGTAGAAGTTACACCTCAAAATATTCGTTTACGTAAACGTTATTTAAATGAGATAGAACGCAAACGTTCTAATAAAGCACAGCAAAGCGAGTAACGTAAATTTTACAAAGTAAATAAGAGAGCCTTTTGAGCTCTTTTATTTATTTTTATATGCTTTATTTAATTGACTAGTATCGCTAAATTATATATAAATTTAATTACGATATTTTGTATAATATCGCTTGTACTATGCAATCACATAATGTGGTGTTTATATAATAAATGATATAAAATTAGAAAAAAGAAAGAAAGTTATGCAAGCTGCAGGAAAAAATGGCGTTTCTCAAATAGGGTTGATTGCTGCAATGTTTTTAGTTACAAGTAACATGTTGGGATCAGGTGTTTATATGCTTCCAGCCTCTTTGGCAGGAATTGGTGGTATATCATTAATTGGGTGGGGTGTTGCTTTAGTTGGAGTAATTGCATTGGCATTGGTTTTTGCTAAATTGGCTACTATTATGCCAAAAGGTGCTGGTCCATATGCATATGC
Source organism: Nitrosospira multiformis (assembly GCA_020726205.1). Taxonomy (GTDB): domain Bacteria; phylum Pseudomonadota; class Gammaproteobacteria; order Burkholderiales; family UBA11063; genus Aquella. Next base: position 2,567 of record DYTA01000088.1, on the reverse strand, counting down.
TCGTGAAGCATTTGGCGACTTTGTTGGCTATCAGACAAATTTTGTGTACTCGTTAGCTAACTGGATTGCATTAGTTAGTATGTTAACCATTATTGTTGGTTATTTGGCTAATATTTTTCCTATTTTTAATAACTTAGCAATTAGTGCAGCCACGCAAATTATTATTATTTGGTTATTTACATGGTTAAATATAAAAGGTGCTAAAGTTGTAGGAATGGTACAAACGACAGCGTTAACTATAGCGATGGTTCCTTTGCTTTTTGTTGCAATTTTTGGTTGGCATTGGTTTGATTTTAAACTGTTTTTAGCTGGATGGAATGTATCTCATCAATCTGCTACAACGGCTGTAAACTCATCATTTAATAATATTATGTGGGCATTTATAGGTGTAGAATCAGCTTGTGTATCTGCATCTGTAGTCCGTAATCCTAAAAAAAATGTACCATTAGCAACAATTCTTGGTGTTTTGGTTGCTAGTATTTTGTATATTTCAACTTGTACAGTGATGATGGGAATTGTTCCAAATAAAACATTAGCAGCATCTAGTGCACCGTTTGCAGATACGCTCTCGATTATATTTCATTCTCCAGTTGCTGGTATAATCATGTCAGTTATTGCTATTTTTGATGTATCTGGTGCTATGGCTGGTTGGACTCTTGTAACAGGTCAAACCGCAAAAGCGGCAGCTGAAGACAAACTTTTTCCAAGTATATTTGGTAAAGTTAATAAAAAAGGAGTTCCTGCAGTAGGTTTAACGATTTTAGCTGTAATTATGAGTATAATTGTAGTTTTAACAATCTCACCAACAGCCCAAGAACAATTTAATAAAATTATCACTATGTCTGTAATTTTATATTTAATTCCTTATATTTATTCCGCATTTGCAGTGATGGTAATAGGTGTTGATAAAGTAGGTGCTAAAGCATATTGGTTTTATGCTATACTTGGGTTGCTTGCTGCCGTATTTTGTATGTGGTCAATATTGGGTTCCGATAAACCACTAACGGTATGGGCTTTTTTGGTGATGATTTCTAGTACGGTGTTTTATGCTTTTAAATCAAAAGTAAAGCAAAGAATTAAAAAATAATAAATAAAGGAAAAATATGTATTCTCTAACAGTAAAACAAAGACAATATTTAAAAGGTTTAGCTCATGATTTACAACCTGTAGTAATGGTTGGAAATAATGGATTAACGCAGTCAGTAATAAAAGAAATTGATCTTAGTCTAAATGCACATGAATTAATTAAAGTTCGTGTTTTAGGTGATGATAGAGCCGCGCGTGAATCTCTTATTGAAGAGATTTGTAGTAAAGTTAATGCTAGTTTTGTTCAGCATATTGGAAAGCTATTAGTTTTATATCGCACCGCTGAGAAAGCAAAAATTTCTTTACCAAAAATATAAGGTCTTATTATGGCTAAATACAAGGTTGCAGTTTTAGGTTGTGGATCGATTTTTTCCCGTCATTTGGCTGCGCTCAATGCAAATCAAGATGATTATCAATTTATTGGATATTTTGATCCTGATAGTGGTTTACAATCAAAATTTAAACATGAATTGCCATTGCAAAAGTGTTATTCCAGTGAAGATGAATTGTTTAGTGATGTTAATAGTGTTAATTGTATTGTTATATTAACACCTAGTGATATTCATTTTAGACAAGCTAAACGAGCATTAGAGGCTGGATATCATGTTATTTTAGAAAAACCTGCATGTATTGATCCAAGTGAGGTTATGTATTTAATTAATCTTGCTCATAAGCTAGAGTTAGAGATATTTTGTGTTTTACAAGTTCGATTAAATCAATCTGTTGACTTAGTTAAAAAAGTTTTACAGGAAGATTTAATTGGCCGTGTAAGAAGCGCATCTTTAATTCAACGTTGGCAACGTCCAGAAAGTTATTTCAGTAATTGGCGTGGAACATATAATGGTTGTGGTGGGGTAATGAGTGAATTTGGCATTCATTATTTAGATATTTTACAATATTTATTAGGAATCCCAGAAGTTATAGCAACTAAGTTTTATAAAACTAAATTCACTACATCTGAAGTAGATGATAGCGTTTATGCATTGCTTGATTTTGAAAAATTTGGTGCGACTATGGAAATATGTTTGGCAGCTGAGCCTCATAATATAGAAGTGTCATTGACAATATTGGGGGCAAATGGCTATTTGAAATTAGGTGGTAAATCTTTAGATCAAATCGTATCAATTGAATTTTTAGATGAAAATAGTGCTCTACGCTATGCGCAAATATGTGAAGAGATATTAGGTTATAAAATAGATAATCAGGTTTCAATAGGTGCTTGTCCTCATCATCCAGAATTGTATAAGCAAATAATAAACAATCCTGAGCGTTTTAGACTTAATCAGACATATAATGTTTTGAATATTATTTCTAAAATTAATGCAATGGGTCGTGCTTAAAATGCAATTAAAACTCATAAAATCTGTTTCATTGGTAGCATTGCTTATTACTACAGTTTTATTATATAATTCATACCAAAAGTTAAATTTGAGTTATCCTGAATTTATTGTGCAAGCAGCAGCGAATAATCTATCTCGTCA
>DYTA01000004.1 GCA_020726205.1 Nitrosospira multiformis | reverse complement strand
ACATATTTTAATACTTTCTTGATATAAATTTATTTTTTAATTCTAGTTTACTAAAGTAAACCATTTTGTCTGTACATTATCCAAATAATTTGAGTTAATGTCATAGCCATGTACTCGTAAATTAACCAATCTTTGATGCGTTGGCTGAAATAACGGAATTATAGGGTAATCACCCATCACAATTGCTAAAGCTTTTTTATATAGTTGCATTTGTTGATCTGGATTAGCAGTTGCTTCAGCTTGATTAATCAATGTATCATAGTTATTATTACAATAATGAGAACGATTATTGCCATTATCACAAACAAACAATGGTGTATATGTTGTAATTGAGTTGTAATCAGCTCCCCAGCGTCCCTGAGCCATATCAAAGTTAGCGGTTTTCCAGTCTTGATTTAAAACTTTAAGATCTTCATTAACTAAGGTAACTTTTACACCTAATACATTCTGCCACATTGACATTACGGCTAACATAACTTTTTTTGTTAGATCATTAGTTTGATACTTAATCGATACTGTAAGTGGGTTATTAGAATTATAACCAGCCGCTTGGTATAATTCTTTTGCCATTGCAATTTGTTTATCTCGGCTAATGTTGCTCCAAGGATATTTAATCTCTGCATACTTGCCATTTTCAATTGTAGGAGTAACAACACTATATAATGGTGTTTGTCCTGCACCAAGAACTAAATTGGTCAAGCTATCTCTATCTATTGCAAGAGTAAGAGCCTCTCTTAGTTTTAAGTTGTTTGCATATTTAGGTAAGTTCATATTGAAATTTAAATAGTCGATACGTTCCCATTTAAAAGTATGTAGTTGATCAGGGTATGTTGCTTTTAAACCTTTGTATTGATCAATTGGTACATTTTGCCATGTGGTATCTAACGCCCCTGTTTTATAGTTTGATAATGATGCATTTGTGTCAACAAAAGGAAAATATTTTACATTATCAATTGCTACGTTTTTTTCAGCATAATAGTTGTGATTTTTGTTTACCAAGATGTAACCATTAAGTACATGTTCTTTTAGAATATATGCTCCTGATGTAACAATATTTTGTGGTTCAGTCCATGATTCACCGTACGTACTAACCACTTTTTGTGAAACCACAAACACATTTGGTAATGTTAAATAACTTAAAAAAGCATTACAAGGGTGACTTAACTTGACTACTACAGTATGTGAATCAGGTGCAAAAATACCTAAAGTGTTACTAGGCTTTTTACCCGCAATAATATCAGGCGCATTATTTACATCTTTTAATAAAAAGGAGTATGATGATCCTGTCTGAGGATTTACTAATCGTTGCCATGAAAATACAAAGTCATTTGCAGAGATTGGTGAACCATCAGAAAATTTTAGATTATTTCTTAAGTGAAAAGTATAAGTTAACCCATCTTTACTTATCTCCCAACTTTGAGCCATTCCTGGAATTGGACGATTGGATTGGTCAAAATCAATCAGACCTGCATACATGTCGTTAATAACACGATAAGTATATCCATCTTCAGCTAATACAGGATCAAAAGTTGGAATTTCAGAGCCTATATCGACTCTTAATGTATTTTTATCAGTTTGGTTCAATTCTGAATTATTTTGTTGTTTTTGTGGTGAACAGCTAATTAAGACAATGCTAATTGCAGTTAAAGCAAGTGTCTGTTTAGTTTGTTTACGCATACAGTGAGCCTTTTTTATAAACTTAAACATATATATTTTTCTATCAAATATTCTTTTATTCCAGATTTTCCACCTTCTTTACCTAGTCCAGACATTTTTATGCCACCAAATGGCACATTTTCTGCCGAAACTAATCCTGTATTAACTCCAACTATTCCATATTGTAGTTGTTCCATTATCCGATTAATTTGTCCAATATCTTGACTAAATAAATAACTTGCCAAGCCATATGGTGTTTGGTTTGCAAGCTTAATTGCTTCTTCTTCAGTTTCAAACGTATAAATTGCCAAGATTGGACCAAATATTTCCTCATGAAATAATCGTATGTTATTATTCGGACATTCAATTAAGGTTGGTTCAAAGAATAATCCTTGCAATTCAGATGAAATACGACCTCCAGTATGTAATGATGCTCCATTTTTTATTGCATCATTAACTAAACTTTGAATGTGAATTAGTGCATTATTATTAATTAGAGGTCCAGTGGTGACATTAGGTTCTAATCCAGATCCTAATTTTAACATAGATATCTGATTTAATAATTTAGTAATCAACTCATGTTTAATTGATGAATGCACCAGTATACGATTAGAGCACACACATGTTTGTCCATTATTTCGAAATTTACTTTGCATTATTCCAATTGTAGCATTATCAAGGTCAGCACTAGGGAAAATAATTAATGGTGCATTACCACCTAGTTCTAATGAAAGTTTTTTCATTGAGTTAGCACAGTTTTGATATAACCATATTCCAACTTCAGTAGACCCAGTAAAACTTAATTTGCGAATACTAGTTTGTGTACATAGAAATTCGCCAATTTTGCCACTATGTCCATGAATTATATTAAATAAACCAGCTGGTACACCGGCTTCTAAAGCAAGGTTAGCTAATGCATTAGCAGATAATGGCGTTAAACTAGATGGCTTTGCAATCATACTACAGCCAGCAGCTAATGCAGGAGCTACTTTACGAGCAAGCATTGCATTAGGAAAATTCCAAGGTGTAATGGCAGCACATACACCGATAGGTTCAAAATTTATTTGAACTCGTTGATTTGGATTGTTTGCGGCAATTGTGTAACCATTAATTCTTTTTGCCTCTTCGCTATACCACTCTATGTAACTTGCACCATATAATATTTCATTTCTGGCTTCACTAAGTGGTTTGCCTTGTTCTATAGTTAATATAGTTGCCAAATCATCTTGGTTGTCTATGATTAATTGATACCAGTTGCGTAAAATAATGCTTCTTTGTTTTGCGCTTTTTTGTCGCCACTCTAACTGAGCAACGATACTTGTGTCTAGTGCGTCAATTAAATCTTGATCTGTTGCTTGGCTAACTTGTGCAATTTGTTGTTTGTTACTAGGGTTAGTGACTTCAAATGTAGTTCGATCTTGTTTAATCCATTTTCCATTAATAAGTATTCCCGTTTTAAATAGTTGCTTATTTTTTAGGTGTTGTGATAAGTTCATGATTCGTCATCCAAAATTTTATGGTAGAATTAGATTGTACACAAATATTAATTGCAGTAAGGAAATAAATTGTTAGAAAAATTACTCTTGATTGTATTAAGTATTATTTTGGCCTCTTGTGGTTCAATGAGCGTTGGTCCAGTTAATCCTTATGATGATGACCCATTGCCGAATCAGCCAATGACTATAAAAGCAATTGTTGATCCTACATTACTTCAGTGTTCTATTCTTGCACCATGTAATGTAAAAATATTTTTAGTTCCTGCATCGGGGTTACCTAATATTATATTAGATGAAATTACTATACAAAATATTCCACAGAGTATTACTATTAATGTACAACCTGATGATTATATGATAGATGTAAAAGGATTATCTGAGCAATTTCACCCTGTTTTTCCAGATGGCTACATGATAGCAAATGAACCTGGAGTTACTGGAATTGCAATAAATTTTGAATCAGGTACTGAATATGTACAGTAGGGGGATTTATTTTTAATTTGAAAAAATAACGCACTTATTGTGGTTTACAAACTAAGTGCGTTATTCTATATATGAATAATTTTTTATGTGATAGAGCCTAAAATTAATTTATTAGCACCATCATATAATCAACTACTATTTATTAATCGGTTTTCTTGATGCTAGACGATATGCGTGAGATTCATATTCTCCAGCTTTTGCCATAGTTTGAATTACTAGTTTTAGTGTTGAACAAATTGACTTCATTATGTAACTTTCATAAAAATAACGAGGTCATGATTATAGCATAGTTTATAAATTATTTATTTTGCAAATTGGTTTTATAGCTAATTTTTATTTAATAACAGTTAGTTATAAATATTTAATTTATTTACTGAGTAAAGTCTATAGTAGAAATGATTTGTCCGTTTTTATCCGTAATAACTAATTTAGTTAAATTTGCTGCGTGCACGGTAAACAGTTCGTCATTATTACTTGTTTGTAGAAGATATTGGCGGTTATTAATTGTGCCATAAAACTTTGCTTTTTTAAAGTATTTAGCTTTATTAACTTCAATATTAGTTAAATTACCATTTGTTGTAGCTCCAATTACCATCCCTTTTTCTAATTCATTTTGTGTGGCATTAAATGGTTCAACTTGAAAGGTGTTGTCATCTATTTTCACAACATCGTCGCTTTTTATCTTATACTCATCTTTACTCCAAAACAATCCAATATCACCATTATTACAACTTGTTGCCAAACTATTTGCACTAGCTATCACGATTGGAATATTTGTATTGTAGTTGCCAAGTTGTTTTAATTTAGGTTTATTACTACAATCTATAACAATACTTTCACCAGCATGAATTAGACTATCTTCGTAGACAATAGGTGTAACTGTTTTTGTTGTGATTGTGTTGGTAGTTGATTCTATGATAGCGGATTCTACCCCAACGGTATATAATGGTTCAAGATAAATACTTTCAGCATATACACCAGCTGAAAGAGTTCCTAATATAGCTAAAGTTAATTTTTTCATAATAATTCCTCAATTCTGTACTAATGATGATTAAATTGATTAAACCCATTGTTTATTTTTAAGTGTATTTAGTATTCCATTGCAATCTAAACCAATTTTTTCAAGTAATAGTTTAGGATCACCGTGTTCTACAAAATAATCTGGTATTCCTAACTGCAATACTTGATTTGTTAATCCCATAGATTGCATAGATTCAAGGCAGGCAGAACCCGCTCCACCCATAATTACATTTTCTTCAATAGTAACAATTAGATCATGAGTTGCACATATTTGTTTAATTAATTCATGATCAATTGGTTTCACAAATCGCATATCACAGACTGTTGCATTTATTATTTGAGCCGCTTCTATAGATGGTTGAACCATGGAACCAAATGCAAAGAAAGCAATCTTTTCTCCCGTTCTAAGGATTTTACCTTTTCCAATTGGTAATATTTCTTTAGATTTTATTATTGGTGTACCAATACCACATCCTCGAGGGTAACGAACCGCAACTACTTTATTTAATCTAAATCCTGTATATAGCATTTGGTAGCATTCATTTTCATTACTTGGTGCCATAATGACTAAATTTGGTATACAGCGTAAAAAGCTTAAATCAAATGCCCCAGTATGTGTTGGACCATCAGCTCCAACAATGCCAGCACGATCTATAGCTAATAATACAGGTACGTCTTGAATCGCTATATCGTGTATAACTTGATCATAACCACGTTGTAAAAAAGTTGAATATATTGCAACAATTGGTTTAATTCCTTTGCTTGCAGCACCTCCAGCAAATGTAAGTGCATGTTGTTCTGCTATTCCCACATCAAAAAATTTATCTGGATAAAGTTTAGCGAACTCTACCATTCCAGATCCCTCACGCATAGCTGGCGTAATCGCTATGAATTCATCATCAATTTGTGCCATATCACATAAAAATTCACCAAAAATTTGAGTATAAGTTAACGGTGCTGATTTATTAGATTGCATTCCTTCATCAGGATTAAATTTACTTACACCATGATAGCCAATTGGATCTGTTTCTGCTAGTTTATACCCATGACCTTTTTTTGTGACAATATGTAAAAATTGTGGACCTTTTAACTTTTTTAATTCGCTAAGAGTGCTAATTAACTGCTCTATATCATGTCCATCAATTGGACCAATGTAGTTAAAACCTAACTCTTCAAACATCGTACTCGGCATAACCATGCCTTTCATATGCTCTTCCACTTTATGTGCCAATTTTTGCATACTAGGGATAATACTTAATGCTTTGTTTGCGGTGTCTTTAACACTATTATAAAATCTACTAGCTAAGATTTGTGATAAATAATTACTAAATCCACCGACATTTTCAGATATAGACATTTCATTATCATTTAGTATTACTAACATATTTGTGTTTAACCATCCTGCATTATTTAACCCTTCAAATGCTAAACCTGCAGTCATTGAGCCATCACCAATAATTGCAACAACTTTATCATCTTTTTTACGACATTGATTAGCTACTGCCATTCCAAGTGCTGCTGATATTGAAGTCGAAGAGTGACCAACATCAAATGTATCATATTCACTTTCACCTCGTTTTGGAAATCCTGATAATCCTCCATGTTGGCGAAGAGTATGCATCTGGTTACGACGACCAGTTAATATTTTATGTGTATACGACTGATGACCTACATCCCAAACTAAAGCATCATGCGGTGTATTATATACATAATGTAATGCAATAGTTAGTTCAATGCTACCTAAATTTGAGGCTAGATGTCCGCCTGTTTTGCTTACGTTATTTAGAATAAATGAACGTACTTCTTGAGCGAGAGTGTACAACTCTGTGTGAGTTAATTTTTTAATGTCACTTGGGTAATTAATTTGTTCGAGTAGCATTTGATGAGGCATAGTCTAATTCTTTATAGTTAGTAGTTCAATGATTGATTATGAATGGCGATAGTAGACACTATCAGTTAAACATTGTAAAATTTGACTATTTGGTTGTTGTTTAATTAATGTAATAGTTGTACAATACAATTGTTTAGCCATATCTTTTGCTGTATCTAGACCCAATAAATTAACATATGTTGCTTTGTCCTGTATTTGATCTTTATTTGCTGTCTTACCTAAAGTTGCAGTATCTTCAGTTACGTCAATAATATCATCAACAATTTGAAATAATAATCCTATATTATTTGCGATTGTAGTTAATTGCTGATATTGAGTTTGGCAATAACTTGTTCCAGCTAGGTATCCAGATAATATTGAAGCACGAAGTAATGCTCCAGTTTTTAGAGCATGCATTTCTTGCAGAGCTTGTAACGAAATTTTTTTGCCAGTACTTAGCCAATCAAGTGTTTGTCCACCAACCATTCCTTGAATCCCAATTAATTTAGCAACTAAGTTTATTATTTGTAACTTAATATCTGATGGTATATCTAATTCATTTGAGCTTAAAATTTCAAAACACTGGGTATGTAATGCATCACCAGCTAATAAAGCAACTGCATCGCCATAAACTTTATGATTTGTTGGTTTACCACGGCGTAAGTCATCATTATCCATTATAGGTAAATCATCATGAATGAGTGAAAAGCAATGAATCATTTCAATAGCACTCCCAATTATCAATAAATTGGACGGTTTAGCATCGCTAAGTATCCCTCCTGCTAATGTGAAGAGAGGTCTAATTCTTTTTCCACCATCTAAAGATGAGTAACGCATTGATTCTATCAAAAACTCACAACTACTAGGGATGTTTAAAAGTTGTGTAATCTTTTGTTCGATTTCTTGTAAGGCTTTTATTTGCCATATTTCATAATTTTGCATATTTTTAAATTGTATTAAAATCTTTTAACTGGTTTGTTTCACTATCAAGGATTTTGACTTTTTGTTCTACACTGCGTAATTTTTCCTGACAGAATTTTACCAGTTCCATACCTTGTTTATAATGATTTAATGCAGTATCTAAATCAAGATTATCTGTTTCAATTTGCTGGATTATCTGCTCGAGTTGTTCAATTGATTTTTCAAAAGTCTCTGTACTCTTTTTAACCATGGTTTGTCCCTTGAATTAATTTAGTTATTGGTTTTATCATTATTAAGCATAGTAAGTAAATAACAAGACTAAAACAAAAATAAATAATAAATGAATGTAAGTATGTGTGTTGTAGTGCTTCTATATTATTTGTTGTAGTTGCTGAAAATTGAGCTAATAAACCAGCTAATTTTCCACCTAGTCCAATAGACATTAAAAATATTCCCATCATTGCACCATGAAATTTTTGTGGTACCAATGTACTAACCATTGCTAAACCTACTGGTGCAATAAATAATTCACCTATTGCAATGATTAAGTAGCTAATTATAATAAATATTTGGGGTAGAAGTGTAGTTTGTTTGATAGAAATATATAATGCTATGATTAAAATCAAGAAGCTAATGCTGTTAGATAAGAAACTTAGGCTAAATTTTGTTGGAATAGATACCTCATGATTACGAGCCTGTAACCATAGCCATAGTTTGTTAATAATTACTCCGAATACAATTACACCTAATGATTCAAAAGCAGTTAACGAACTAGCTGGGAGTGATAGTCTGGTTATTCTAGCACTAGCGAGGCTCACTGAAAAAAACTGTTGAAAATAAACTGCCCAATATAGTCCAGAAAAAATTGTTAGAAATCCAAATGCCAGTAATTTTTTACGTTCTATACCTTGATGAATTTTTAGTGCATATATTATAAAAAAAATACTTGAAATACCAATTGCGATAAATAGTAAATTTGATAAAAATTGATTCTGGATACCAAAATATGCAGTAATTATTAAAAATAAGATTGTAATTATTGCCTTGAATATGGAACTGAAATTTTGGTTGGTTAATCGTGTGTCATGTAAATTATATTTTTTCTTACCAATATAAAAAGTTATAAATGCAATTAATAGTCCGATGGCTGCAGAAATAAAAACAGCAACCCAGCCTAGATAGGTTTTTATAAATCCACCTAAAAAACTACCGCCAATTGCGCCAAAATAAATTCCGATGTAAAATAAAGTATACCCTACATCTTTTTGCTCTGGATTGTATTTATATAATGTGCTTAACATGCTAGAGATATTAGGTTTTAACATTCCTGTACCAACTGTAATAATTGCTAAACCTATAATGAATAATGTTTGATCATTTGCAATGGTTAATATAGTATATCCACAGCATAGTAGCGATGCACCAATAATAATTGCTTTATCATAGCCAATATAGCGATCGGCAATGATTCCACCAAAAATACTATTTACATAAGCCAATGCTGTAAATGAACCTACCATTGCATAGGTTGCTGAATCATTCAGGTGAAATTTCTCTAAGGCATAAAAAACTAATAATGATTGTAATATATAGAAACCATAGCGTTCCCACATCTCAGTCATGAAAAAAATAGAAAAGCCTTTCGGTTGTTTTTTGTGTGGCATTTAGGTGGCTCCCATATATTTTTGAAAAATTTATTAATTATAACATAATTGTTCTAATGCTGATTTTTGCATTGCGGTATAAAATTCATAAAAAAATATAAAAAATATTTGCAAAACTCATATTTATTGATATATAATATCTATCTCAACTAAAGGAAGCTTGGCAGAGCGGTTGAATGCACCAGTCTTGAAAACTGGCGAGGATGCGAGTCCTCCGTGAGTTCGAATCTCACAGCTTCCGCCATTTATTTGATTTAAAAATTTATAGGTCTACCGTTTGGTAGATTTTATTTTTTATTGTGTTTTAGGTTGTATAAAATATACTACTTTCTATCGAGGGGTTGTGATGTCAAAATTGGTTGTAATTACTGGTGCTAGTTCGGGGATTGGTAAAGCTACTGCGATTCGTTTATCAAAAGCAGGGTATTCATTACTACTACTCGCTCGTCGTATTGAAAAATTAGAAGAGTTAAACTTACCTAATACTTTATGTCGTAAAGTTGATGTAACTGATTTAGTTAGTTTTCAAAATGCAGTTGCAGAAGCTGAAGCTAAATTTGGTGCAGTTGATTTGTTGGTTAACAATGCTGGTATTATGTTACTAGGAAATGCAATTAATCAAAACCCAGAAGAGTGGCAACAAATGATTAATGTAAATGTAATGGGTGTTTTAAATGGTGTCAAAATAGTTTTGGCTAAGATGGTAGAGCGGAATACGGGAACAATTGTTAATATTTCTTCAATTGCTGGACGTAAAACTTTTCCAGATCATGCTGCGTATTGTGCGACTAAATTTGCCGTTCACGCATTAACGGAAAATATTCGTGGAGAAGTTGCTGGTTCTAATGTTAGAATGACGGTAATTGCTCCAGGTGTTGTTGAAACTGAATTGTTATCACATACAACTGATGCTGCAATCATTGATGGATATAATACATGGAAAGCAAATACGATTAAGCAAGGATTGAATCCAGATGATATAGCTCGTGCTATTGAATTTGCTTATTCGCAACCACAAAATGTATGTATTCGAGAAATCGTGATAGCGGATACCAAACAGGATGCTTAAATGCTAACTAATTTACGTTCCAATTTAGAGGGTCTTGGCTTAGCAAAAGCTGAGGCTCTTGTTTATATTGATATCTTACAAAATCAAAACTCGAATGGATCACAAATTACCAAACGAGTTGATTTACCCAAGCCATCAGTTTACTTAGCACTTGATAAATTATATCAACGTGGCTTAATTAACTTGATTCCGAGTAAAAGTAAGCAATATATTGCTCAAGATCCACTAATAGCTTTAGAAAAATTACGCCAAGAATTTAATACTAATTTAGACGCTACTCTCCAGCAAATTCAGCAACTACAACATACTCGCATACAGGAAGATTTTATCCATATCTTAGGCTATGATAATTTCTGCGCACAACTTAAAGCAATTCTTGGTCGAGTAAGGCGAGAAATTTATATTCAAACTAATATGGATCTAAATTTATTTGCTTCAGAATTAAATAAGCTGATTCAAAATGACGTGCGAATTATTGTTTATTCATTTGGGAGAAAATTTGACTATAATTTTACTCTTGAGGAGTATTATGATGCGGAGAAACCATTATCTGATAGCTTTAGAATGATTGTTGTTGCTGATTATACTGAGTCATTGATGAGTTGTGGTAAACCTAATCAAGATTACTTAGCTATTTATACTAAGCAACAGTTGCAAATAAGTTTGCTATCAGAAAATATCCACAATGCTATTTACTGGTTAAAATTGTATCACGAACAGCCTAATTTTACTTATCCTTGCCGTTTAAAAACATTAGCTGAACAAGATATTCATTTGAGTGGTTATTCAATATAAATAATTAAATTTCATATACTTATCAGGAGACTATAATGCAAATCGTAATACTAGACAAAGTTACCACAACTGTTACTGATGATATTGATTTTAGTGCATTTGGAAATTTTGGTGAAGTTGTAATCTATGATAATTTAATCACTGAAAATGAAATAATTGAAGCAACTAAACAAGCTACGATAATTGTATTAAATAAAGTTGTTTTGGATGCTAAATTATTGTCTAAACTTTCTTCAAGTGTAAAATTAATTGCGATTACGGCAACAGGATATGACAATGTTAATGTGAAATTTGCCAATCAATTAGGTATCTCAGTTTGCAATACTCCAGGTTATGGCACAGATGCAGTTGCACAATTAGCAATGATGTTGATTTTGAGTTGTGCAAGTCAATTAGTTCCACAATTGGATTATCTGCGGACGAATGGTTGGAATAAACAAGCAGGATTATCTATTCCAATGCAAGAAGTAGCAGGTAAAACATTAGGTATTTTAGGACTTGGTGCGATTGGTGGTGCGACCGCCAAATTAGCTTTAGCTTTTGGCATGAAAGTTATTGCTTATAATCGAACACCTAAAACTATTGACGGTGTAAAAATGGTTTCGTTAGATGAGTTAGCAAGTGAGTCCGATTTTATTTCTTTGAGTAGTGCACTGAGTGCAGATAATTACAAGATAATTAATGCTGAATTTCTATCACAAATGAAGCCTACTGCTTATTTAATCAATACCGCCCGTGGTGGTTTGGTGGATGAAGATGCACTGATTGAAGCTTTGCAAAATAAGCAAATTGCAGGTGCTGCGCTCGATGTTTTAGCTCAAGAACCGCCATTATCTAGCAATCCATTACTTAAAATGAAAAACATTATTCTTACGCCACATATAGGTTGGGCTCCACTAGAAGCTAGACAACGCTGTATTGACATCACAGTGGATAATATTAAGAACTTTATTGATGGTAAACTAAACAATTTGATAAATTAAAATTATTAATAGATCTTTATCTCGGAATAGTAGTGTAGTATAATGGCTATATTAACATTAATATTATTGGGTGTTTCATAATGAAAAAACAAGTGGTTTTGATTAATAAAGCAGGGCAACGACAAGCAGTTAATGTAAATAAGTTTGTTTTTGCGTATCTAAATGGTGCACAAATTATATTAGAAGTTGGTCAGCAGTGGCATGAAGCAGGAATTACGTTACGTAGTTTGTGCGATAAATCTACAGAGGATCTAAATACGCATTTAATTTTGCGTCCAAATGGAAGTACTGAACTATATTGCCGACCACGATTAACGCAATCTGATCCTGAATTGATTGTCAAAGAGATTATTACCTCTGAAGCGGTTCCAAGTGTATATGCAATATTAGCAGATGGTCAATCTCACTTAATTGATATTCAACAAATTTCAATTTTTTATGAAAATGGTGTGGTTTTTAACTTTGAACTAGTGTCTTTTCCTGCTTTGGCGCGTGGTGAATTATTAGTTAAAGTTTCATATATTGCTATTGATAAATCGCAAGTTCCAACTTTGGTGAGTTTGTTATGTGAGCCAAGTGATGCGGATAGTGTTTTGATTAAGGCTAAATTATGGGAACCTAATTTTGCATGTCATACAGGTAAATGCTCAATTGGATAATATCAATTTATTATAGAAAATATTAGAAAATATATGCGGTGCACTTAATTTATTAAGTACACCGCTTTGAGTTTTAAGATTGTAGCACCTGTTCTATTTTGCGATTGCTAATAATATGTCCAATTGCAAATGCAACGCATAATCCAATTACCCACCAGAATAATGTTACTGGGTTAGTTTCTTGCGTCCAAGCTCCAAATTCTCCACCTAACCAAGCACCAATTGCCCATGAAATAGCCATATTTAGAGATACTAGTGTTGCAGAAAAGCCTTTGGGTGCAAATGTAGTAGCTGCTGCTAACATAACTGGTAAAGTCAGCAATTCGCTAAAAGAAAAGAGTGTGTAAAAACCCAATATATATCCTGAGCTACCAACATAATTTGGATTTAAACTTATTTCACGGATTAGTGGCAACAGAATTAAGCTACCACCAGCAACAAGTAAGTAACCAATAGCTAACTTCCAACTTAATGTCATGTCATTACCTGTTTTCTTTTTATAGCTTTGATACATTGTTGCAACAATTGGTGAATATATAATAATTAATAATCCATACATTGCATAATACCATGTTGATGGTATTAAAAAACTACCAATATGTCGATCTATATTTTTTTCGGCATACAATGTAAGTAATCCATATGGAAGAACATAGATTACATTCCAGAAAATATTAGTAACGCAAAGCATTAAGTAAACTGCTAATTTTTTCTTTTCTTTTTGTGTCCATGGTTCTTTAGTACTTTTATCCGAGGATTTATTTATATTTCCAACTTGTTTTAAACTTTTATTTTTAGCCATTAAAAAATTTATTATTCCAATAAATAATCCAATTGCTGCCATAGCAAACGCATAATCAAATCCATAAGCTACTTGAACAACTCCACCTAGCATAGGTCCGAGAAATCCACCAATATTAATGGACATATAAAATATTGCAAAAGATGCATCTTTACGGGATGTTTCGTTATTTTTAAAAAACTCCCCAACCATAGCACTAATTGCTGGTTTCATTAATCCGCAACCAATTATTAGTAGGAATAATCCTAAATACATGGCTTTTTCACCAGGAAATGCTAGTGATGCATGACCACACATCATGATAAATGATCCTGATAATACAGCTAATTTACGTCCAATAATTTTATCTGCAATGACACCACCAATTACAGGTGAAACATATACTAATGCGCCATAATAACCGACAAGGCGTAGAGCTTCTGCATCTGTCCAACCTAATCCTCCTGCTGCAACTTTTGCTGATGCGTATAAAACTAATAAGCTTTGCATGGTGTAAAAGCTGAATCGCTCCCACATTTCAACTGATGATAAAGCTATAACTCCACGAGGGTAATTTAGTTTTGCCATTTATTTATATCTCCTTAATTTTTAGAATAAATTTTAAAATTGTTATGGAATCAGATATTGAATATCAGAGTTAAATTGTAATATATTTTATTTACTATTAAGTAATTAATTTATCTAAATGTGCTAAATTTTATTAGTGAACGATGTGATTTATATGTAAATTTATGTGTATCAGCTTGTTAGTAGTGATTTAATCATTCAGTTAGAGTAATTTAGTGCGATATAATACTACACTTAGTTTATAATTTTTGAAGAGGTATTTAATGAGTAGTAACATTCTGGCAATTAGTCCATTAGATGGGCGTTATTCTGCAAAAGTTGAGGTTTTATCACCAATTGTTTCTGAGTTTGGTTTAATTAAATATCGTGTTCAAGTTGAAATTGAATGGTTGAAGTTTTTATTTAGTAAAGAAGAGTTTAATTTACCAAAGTTAAGCGTTTTAGAGTTAAACCTTTTAGATAACATTATAACTGATTTTAACCAGGCAGATGCATTGCGTGTAAAGGAAATCGAGGCTACCACTAATCACGATGTAAAAGCAGTTGAATATCTGATTAAGGAAAAAATTGCAGACAATGAATTATTAAATAAATATCGTGAATTTATCCATTTTGCATGTACTTCAGAAGATATTAATAATACTAGCTATGCCTTGATGTTGAAGGAACTTAAAGAACAAATCATCCTACCTGAGTTGACTCAATTAAATAATCTAGTTGTACAATTGGCAGATGATTACAAGAATATAGCAATGATGTGTCGTACACATGGTCAGCCTGCAACGCCATCGACAATGGGTAAAGAGTTTTACAATGTTGCATATCGTCTGAAACGCCAACTTAAACAATTAATGGCTCAAGAAATACTAGCAAAAATCAATGGAGCCGTTGGT
Source organism: Nitrosospira multiformis (assembly GCA_020726205.1). Taxonomy (GTDB): domain Bacteria; phylum Pseudomonadota; class Gammaproteobacteria; order Burkholderiales; family UBA11063; genus Aquella. The sequence goes on along the minus strand of DYTA01000004.1, from coordinate 7,003 downwards.
AATTATAATGCTCATTTAGTTGCTTATCCTAATGTTCAATGGGATAAATTAGCTCAAGAGTTTATTGAACAAAGTCTTGGTCTAACATTTAATCCTTTCACTACACAAATTGAACCACATGATTATCAAGCTGAAATCTATGATAATTTACGTCGCATTAATACGATATTAATCGATTTTTCACGTGATTTATGGTCGTATATTAGTATTAATTATTTCAAGCAAAAGGTAAAAGCTGGTGAAACAGGTAGTTCAACAATGCCACATAAAGTTAATCCAATTGACTTTGAAAATGCAGAGGGTAATTTAGGCTTGGCAAATGCATTACTTACCCATTTATCAGAAAAATTACCTATTTCACGATGGCAACGAGATTTAACTGATTCAACTGTACAACGCAATATCGGTGTGGCATTTGGTTATACTTTATTAGGGTTAAATTCATTAACTAAAGGTCTTGGTAAGCTAGAAATTAATCATGCGGCTATTGCTCTTGACTTAGATAATAATTGGGAGTTATTGGCTGAACCAATCCAGACAGTTATGCGCAAATGTGGTATGGCAAACGCATATGAAAAATTAAAAGATTTAACTCGTGGTAAAAAAGTTGATGCAGATGGTATTCAGCAATTTATCACAGGATTAGATTTACCTGAAGATGAGAAAGTAAAATTAAGTTTATTAACACCAGCTAACTATATCGGTTTAGCTGATAAATTATTTTAATTTTGGAGTGATTAAAATGAAAGAAAATGAATTATTACCAATCCCAGGTGAGTTAGTTATGAAAACAATTGCAATGCCTGCCGATACAAATGCAGCAGGTGATATTTTTGGTGGTTGGGTTCTATCTCAAATGGATTTAGGTGGTGGGATTGTTGCAAAGTCCCATTCTCCTTATGGACGTGCCGTAACGGTTTCAATTGATAGTATGTCATTTATTAATCCAGTTAAAGTTGGCGATGTAGTATCATGTTATGCTAAAGTAATTGGTAAAGGTCGTACCTCTATGAAAATACAAATAGAAACATGGACTTATTCATATATTACAAAAGAATCAAAGCATGTAACACATGGTATTTTTACGTATGTTGCTATAAATGAGGATGGTAAGCCATGTCCGTTAATTGTTGATGGTGAATAACATGATAATTACGCATATTGAAATTGCTAAATTACAAATCCCATTGATTCGTCCATTTATTACAGCACTCCGCTATACGGAATATGTCGAAGATATTGTAGTAACTATAAAAACTTTAGATGGATTGCAAGGGTTTGGATCTGCTGCATCAACACCGGTTATAACTGGTGATAGTCAAGAATCAATTATTGGTGCATTACAAATAATTGCAGCTAAATTGATCGGGAAAGATGTCAGTAATTTTGAAGAGTTATTGTTACTTATTCAAAATAGTGTGGTAAATAACACTTCAGCTAAAGCGGCACTAGATATTGCGCTTCATGATTTAATTGCTAAAAAAATGCACCAACCGTTGTATAAGTTTCTGGGTGGTGGAAAACCTCAGCTAAAAATATTAACTACGGTTAGTGTGAAATCAGTAGCTGAAATGGTTGAAGATGCTAAATTATTTGTGTCTCAGGGATTTGAAACGCTAAAAATTAAAGTTGGGTTAAATCCGCAAGAGGATATTCAACGCCTAAAAGCAATCCGTCAAGCGGTTGGTAATGACATCAATATATTGAGTGATGCTAATCAAGGTTGGAGTTCTAAATCAGCATTGCAAATTATTGACAGCTTAACTAGTAATCAATTGGGAATTACAATGGTTGAACAACCTGTTAAAGCATGGGATTATGAGAATCTAAAATTTGTGCGGGATAATTCGAGTATTCCCATTTTTGCCGATGAATCAGCTTTCAATTTGCGTGATGTGACTAAGATTATCGCTAATCAAATGGCAGATGGAATCAATATAAAATTGATGAAATCAGGCGGACTATACCAATCTCGTCCGATTTATGATCTAGCAACCAGTCATAATCTACCATGTATGGCAGGCTGTATGCTTGAGTCGCCAATTGGTGTTGCTGCGATGGCAAGCTTTGTTGTTGGTAAAAGTAATATTCAATTTGTCGATTTAGATCCAATAACGATGATCAAATCTAATCCTGTAATCGGTGGTGTAACTGTTGATGGTGCATTATTGCAATTACCTGATGCTGCTGGTCTAGGGATTAGCTCAATTAATGGTTTACAAATTATTAGCGTGATTGGGGAATAAAATGGATTGGCATTTCTATTTACAATTAGCCAGTTTGTCCGTAATTATAATTTACGCAATTATGGTGTTTCGGAATGTCGATCCATTAGTAGCTACAGCAATTTGCGTGGGATTGGGATTTTTATTTAATTGGTCATCACCGATTGAAATCGGCAAAACTTTAGAAAGTTCGTTAAGTTCATTTTTAGCTTTGGTAGGATTTATTATTATGCTCGGGCGTGGGCTTGGCGAAGTATTAAATGAAACTAAAGTCAGTCATACACTCGTACATAAAATTGTCTATGGAATTGGAGTTAATACTCAACGCCGTGTCAAAATTGGGGTGATTGTTTCCTCATTAGTTATTGTGGCGGTATTGGGTACATTAGCTGGTGGTTTGGCTATTTTAGCTCCAATTTTACGCCCAATAGCTGCTAGTGTTGGTTTATCTCGTCCAAGTTTGGCGGTACTAATGCAAGCTTCAGGTGAAGAAGCATTAATCTTAGGTCCATTTGCGCCACCAGTAGTTGCATTATTGGGTGTTACTGGATTAACTTATGGAACAATGTTATTTCATGCTTCAGTACCGATTGCTCTAGTAACTGTTTTAACCACTTGGTTTATGGCATCCAGTTTACAACGTCAATATCCACATGAAGTATTTCCTTATGATGAAACCGAAGAGCGTTTTGTACCGACTACTCGTCAAAATATAACTACGATAATTTTTACTTTAGCTTTTGTTGCCTGTGTTGCTTATGGTCTAATTTTCAAAGCAAAAACTTCATTTGTGATTTTTGTTATGCTATTTTTGGCTATCTCAACTGGACTAATCGGTGGTTTAAATATTACACGGATATTTGAATTAATCATTGATGGAATGAAAAAAAATTTTCAATTATTCTTCATCTTTATTTTGCTTGATCCGTTCCTGAATCTAGTACAAAGTGCAGGTGGTTTTGATGCGTTAATGAAATTATTGGTGCCATTAGAACACTTAGGTGGCAAATCATTATTATCAATCTTGATCGGCTTAACTGGTGCGTTTGGTATGCCAGCTGCATCAGCGGCAGTAATCAAAATGCTTCATGAGATGTTTTCGCCAATGGCTATGGAAATGTCTTTATCTGCAACGACATTTGCTTTTAGTATGTTATTAGCAACTAGAATTACGAATTTTGCAATTCCTGGAGCGAATATGTTTGCAGCGATGGGTTTTGCCGAAAGTTCAAATATAAAAGCAATGATTAAAAATGGGCTTACTGTTACGATAGTACAAGTATTATTTTTAACGATATATAGTATGATTTGGTGTTAACTAATTAACTTTTTAAGCTGATTTTTAAGGTGTAACATAATCAGCTAAATTGTTCGGTTTGATAATTATGCTATAATATAGACAAATTATTATTTTAAAGAGGTTATCATGTTAAAGTATAAAAGAATTTTATTAAAATTATCTGGTGAATCATTGATGGGTGATAGCAAAGAATCAGTTAATCCAGATACCGTAACATTTATACTTGAGCAAGTTAAAGAAGTGTTAGATTTGGGTGTACAAGTCGGTATAGTAATTGGCGGAGGAAATTTTTTCAGAGGTGTTGCAGGTAGTGATAAGCTTGGAATACAGCGAGCTAATGCAGATACGATGGGGATGTTAGCTACTGTCATGAATGGTATTTTACTAAGAGACTCATTTAACTCACACGGTATTGATGCCAAATTATTTTCTGCTTTTCCAATTGGAAGTTTTATTAAAGGCTATAACCGTGATAGTATGGTTAAACGTTTAGATAATGGTGAAGTAGTTATATTTGTTGGTGGAACTGGTAGCCCATTTTTTACAACAGATAGTGGCGCTGCATTACGTGGTTTAGAAATGAATGCTGACTTATTGATTAAAGCAACTAAAGTTGATGGTGTTTATAGTGCTGATCCTATGAAAGACTCAAGCGCAACCCGTTACTCAAGTTTATCATTCAATGAAGCTATTGGTCGTAACCTAGGTGTTATGGATATGGCAGCATTTGCACTTTGCAGAGAAAATAATTTAAATGTTAAAGTATGTAGCATCTTTAAACCAGGTAGCTTAAAACGAGTTGTGCTTGGTGAAGATGAAGGAACTTTGGTTTATTGTGGCTAAATAAATTGAATGAAGAGTTGCTAGAATTACGCCAAAGAAACAAGGTGATTTTATTGCTCTGTGGAAAATTAATATGTTAGTTAATAACTTTAATACCAATACTCCATATAGTTCTAGTGACTTTAATGTTTGTATCCTATATATTAAAGATGTGGTAAATTCAGGGTTCTTTATTTTTTATTTTTACTAACCTAATTTTGCTAGATAAAAAAATATTATCATCTAATACTAACACTAGCGGTAAACTTGGTTTTAGAGTTTATCCAAGTTGGGTGAGTTTAGAAAGCAAGATGGCACAACATACACAATCTTGGCAACAAAAATATTTTATAAGTTTTGCTGATAACCAAGAAGAAAATATTATTAAATTAAAATCAATACTAAACTAGGAAATACTATAATGAATATTCATCAAGATAAAATATTAATTTTAGATTTCGGTTCGCAAGTAACACAATTAATTGCACGCCGTGTACGTGAATTTAATGTGTATTGTGAAATTCATCCTTACGATGTGTCAAATGAGTTTATTAAAAATTTTGCACCAAAAGGCATTATTTTATCTGGTGGTCCTAATTCAGTTTATGATAATGATACGCCATGTGCACCACGAATAATTTTTGATCTTGGGGTTCCTATTTTTGGCATTTGTTATGGTATGCAAACAATAGCTAAACAACTTGGAGGTGATGTCGTTAGTTCTGGAGATCGTGAATTTGGTTATGCTGAAATAACAGAATTATCAAGTCAATTATTTGCTGGCTTGAGTGATGGCGTTAATGAGTTAGGGCATTTCCTTAAAGTTTGGATGAGTCATGGTGATAAAGTATCTCGTTTGCCAGATGGATTTGAAGTTATTGCGAAAACAGACTCTTGTCCAATTGCTGCAATGTATAGTAAAAGCCGTAATATTTATGCCGTACAATTTCATCCGGAGGTAACACACACCAAGCATGGAGCAAGAATGCTAGAGCACTTTGTTTTGAATATTTGTCATTGTCAGCAAAGCTGGACTATGCCAAATTATGCTGATGAAGTAATTACAAAAATTCGTCGACAAGTTGGTAATGATACCGTTATTTTAGCTTTATCTGGTGGTGTTGATAGTAGTGTTGCAGGTGTTCTTATTCATAAAGCAATCGGTAAACAATTAAAATGTATTTTTGTTGATACTGGTTTACTGCGTTTAAATGAAGCACAACAAGTTATGCAAAATTATCATGATAATCTTGATTTAGAGATTATTAAAATTGATGCCAAAGATGAATTTTATACTGCATTAGCTGGTATTAGTGATCCAGAACATAAACGAAAAGTTATTGGTAAATTATTTGTTGATATTTTTCAGCGAGAAGCTCTTAAGATGTCTAATGCAAAGTGGCTTGCTCAAGGCACAATTTATCCAGATGTTATTGAGTCAGCAGGCAGTAAAAATAGTAAGGCACATAATATTAAATCACATCATAATGTTGGTGGTTTACCTGAGAGTTTAAATTTACAGCTTCTTGAGCCTTTGCGTGAGTTATTTAAAGATGAGGTGCGTAGTCTTGGTGTTGCTTTAGGGATAGCTCCAAAATTAATTTATCGTCATCCTTTTCCAGGTCCTGGGCTGGGAGTGCGAATTCTAGGCGAAGTTAAACCTGAGTTTGTTACATTATTGCAAAAAGCAGATAATATTTTCATTGAAGAGTTATATAGTAATGATCTCTATCATAGAGTATCCCAAGCATTTGTTGTTTTTTTACCAGTTAAAACAGTTGGTGTTATGGGTGATGGTCGTACTTATGACTATGCTGTATCATTGCGTGCAGTTGAAACTAGCGATTTTATGACGGCTAATGTTGCAAATTTACCATTTGAGTTTATTACTAAAGTTGCAAATAGAATTATCAATGAAGTTAAAGGAATAAATCGCGTAACTTATGATATTTCAGGTAAACCACCTGCGACAATTGAGTGGGAATAGATTATTAAACTTAGTGTTGTATTAAAAATTATAATAATTAATTTCTTATCTTTATAAATAATAGTTGAAACATAATGATAGAACAAACAAATAATAAAATGAAAAAAAATAAATGGTTCAGTAAGCTTATTGTAGCTTTGTTAAGCGGTATAGGTGTAATTGTGGCACTTGTCACTATAATGGTATTAATAACATATCCAAAGTTGCCAAGTATGGATGAATTGCGAAATTACCAGCCAAAATTACCGCTGCAAATTTATTCGTCTGATGGCGTATTGCTTGGTCAATTTGGTCAAGAACATCGCATTTATATTGATACTGAACATACTCCAAAGTTACTAGTAGATGCAATATTGTCAGCAGAAGATGAGCGTTTTTATGAACATGGTGGTGTTGATGTATTAGGTATTATGCGAGCGGTCTTAGGTAATTTGGCCTCTGGTCATTTGCAATCAGGAGCAAGTACAATCACGATGCAAGTCGCCCGTAATTTTTTCTTGACTACCCAAAAAACATTTACCCGTAAGTTTAACGAAATTTTATTATCATACAAAATTGAGCATTCATTAACCAAAGACCAAATATTATCATTATATATTAATCAAATTTATTTAGGGCAGAGAGCTTATGGTTTTGCAGAAGCTTCACAAACTTATTTTGGGCGTCCTG
>DYTA01000087.1 GCA_020726205.1 Nitrosospira multiformis | reverse complement strand
GAATTAAGTATGCAAAATGGAGTAGCTGGAACATTCTATGTTATTAATTTTGGAAGTTTTAATAATTTAACTAATGCACAAACACAGCAACAACAATTAAAAAAACAAGGAATAACCACAAAAATCCAACAAATAGCGGCAAATGAAGTTGGTACAATTAGTTATAATTTATTTATCGGACCTTATCATAATCAAGATATAGCAAATAATATAGCAGAAAGTATGACACAACACAATATTGATGCTGTCGTTGAAAGAGTAGATAGCAACTGAACCAAAAAATAAGGTTAGCAATTATGCTAACCTTATTTTATATTTTATAATTGATAATTATTCTACGTGATCATCAATACTCATAAGTTGGACATTCCCACCAGTTGCCGTAACATTTATACTTACGGTACGTTCAGTTACTAACAAATGTAAATTATAAACGCCATCTCTAGCCACTAAAACATGAGTCAATAAACTATTACGTTTAGCCAAATTTTGTTTTAAGTTTGCAATATCAGAGTAATCACGACTAACTAACACAGCATGAACCAAATCAACCTTAGTCATATTATAAGTATAATATGAGGTTTTTGGCAAATAACTTCCCAAATCATTTGCGATTCCATCCACAGGCATAATAACTTGATTACCCGTTGCATAAGCATGAATAACTTGGACACAGTAGTCATATAAATTTGTTGCTAAACAACCAATAAAACCACGTGGTGCAAATAACATAAAGTTACGTTCACCTGTTGGACCTGGTAAATTAACTTGCTCTTGCAATGGAGAATTTTGTTTCAATTTTGTTGCTAATTGAGTTAAATTGCTAATTTGTTCTGGAGTTAGACTAAGTTTATGCAATGAATTTACAAAATTATCAACTAAACTAAAATTAACAACTTTACTTGTAAGATTTAATTGAGGTTTTGCTATTGTTTCCACTAAACGATATAAGTATAATGGACCACCTGCTTTAGGACCTGTACCAGATAACCCTTCACCACCAAAAGGTTGTACTCCAACTACAGCACCAACGGTATTGCGATTAATATAAATATTACCAGCTTTAATTTTATTATACACTTTAGATGCTGTATCTTCTAGACGACTATGTAAACCTTGAGTTAATCCATAACCGCTGCTATTAATATCAGTAATTACCTTGTCTAAATCTTCACCAGCAAAACGAATAATATGAATTACAGGACCAAAAATTTCACGCTCTAATTCTTTCATCGAACCAATTTCAAATATAGTTGGCGCAACAAAAATACCTTCAGAACACTCTGGTTGTAATTTGGCTTGATAAAATTGACGGGCTGACTTACGCATTTTTTCAATATGATTTAATAAAACTTTTTGAGCTTTCGTATCAATAACAGGACCAACATCCGTAGTTAAATTACACGGATTACCAATACGCAAATCATCCATTGCACCTTTTAACATTGCAATAGTTTTATCTGCAATATCTGCTTGTAAATACAACACTCTTAATGCAGAACAACGTTGTCCAGCACTATCAAACCCAGAACTAACTACATCAAGTACTACTTGTTCAGGTAACGCCGTAGAATCAACTATCATTGCATTTTGTCCACCAGTTTCAGCTATCAGTACTCCTGAATTTGGCTTAGATGCTAGGTTTTGATTAATCGTTTGTGCTACTTCTGTGGAACCAGTAAAAATAACTCCAGCTACACGAGGATCAGCAGTTAAAGCATTACCGATTATACTTCCACTTCCAGGCATAAACTGTACTGCGCCCTCAGGAATACCTGCTTCGTGCATCAGTTTAATTGCATAATAAGCAATTAAATTTGTTTGTGCTGATGGTTTTGCAATAACTGTATTACCAGCAGCTAAACTACTAACTACTTCACCAACAAAAATTGCTAAAGGAAAATTCCATGGACTGATACATACGACAGGACCCAAAGCTTTATGTGTACTATTGTCAAATTCATTAACAACTTGAGCTGCGTAGTAACGACAAAAATCTACGGCTTCACGCACTTCAGCAATACCATTATTTAATGTTTTACCCGCCTCACGAACGACAATATGCAACATCTCGTAATAATTATCTTCCATTAAATCAGCAAATTTAAGAATTTTTGTTGCTCGTTCTTGTGGTGATACATTTGACCAGATTGGGAATGCGGCAACAGCATTTTTAACCGCAACATCAACTTCTTCTGGTAACGCATTACGCACAAAACCAACTACATCACTTTGCTTGGCTGGATTTAACACCTGACTAGCTTGACGGTCTGCTAAAGCATGATTAACCAATAATGGTTCAGCAGAATAACTCTTAGTAAAAAATTTATTTAATTCACGCTCTAACTCAACCAATTTTAATTCATTCGACAAATCTAAGCCTAATGAATTAATCCTTCCGTTTGGATAAATACTAGTTGGTTTATTAAAAAATGGATTTGATACACCATTAGTTTTTTTGACTAATTCAATAGGATTAACTAATAACTCTTCTATAGGAATAGCTGGATCAACTAACTGATGCACAAATGAAGAATTAGCACCATTTTCTAACAATCGACGAACCAAATAAGCTAATAATGTCTCATAAGTACCAACAGGAGCATAAACACGACATGATAACCCAAGATGTTCAGCACCAACCACATTATTGTAAAGAGTTTCGCCCATTCCGTATAAACATTGAAATTCAAATTCTTTATCGCCTGCCAAAGTATAAATAGCAGCTAAGCTGTAAGCATTATGCGTTGCAAATGCTGGATAAACTTGATCTTGAGCATCCAACATTTTTTTAGCACAAGCTAAATATGATAAATCGGTATAAAATTTACGTGTATAAACAGGATAATCAATCTGACCATCTACTTGCGCTTTTTTGATTTCACTGTCCCAGTATGCACCTTTTACTAAGCGCACCATAATGCGATTATTTGCCCGTTTTGCTAAATCAATCACATAATCAATCACAAATGGAGCACGACGTTGATAAGCTTGAATTACAAAACCAATACCTTTGAAATCAGCTAATTCAGGTTCCATTACCAATTTATCCAATAAGTCTAATGATAACTCTAAGCGATCAGTTTCTTCTGCATCAATAAATAATGCAATATTGTATTCTTTAGCTAATAAATATAAATGTTTTAAGCGTGGAAATAATTCCGCCATTACTTTTTCTCGTTGTGCACGTGAATAACGAGGATGAATTGCTGATAATTTAACTGAAATACCAGGTCCGTTTTTAGCACCACGCCCGTTATTTGCTGCACCTACTTGGTGAATAGCATTTACATAGCTTTGCATATAACGTTGTGCATCTTCTTCTGTCAAAGCTGCTTCACCAAGCATATCATAAGAGAATTGATAACCACGGCTTTCAGGCTCTACTGATGCGACCAATGCTTTATCAATAGTTCCACCCATGACAAATTGATTACCCATAAAGCGTACCGCTGTTTCCATTGATTTACGGATTACAGGCTCACCAAATTTCCCGATAGTACGAATTAAGCCTTGAACTAATGAAGCATGATTATCTGATGAAACTAATTTACCAGTTAATAATAATCCCCAGCTTGAGGCATTAACAAAAAAATTCTCACTAGTAGTATGACTTTTCCAGTCACCCGTTTTAATTTTGTCTTGAATTAATTTATTTTGGGTATATGTATCAGGTATACGTAATAAGCTTTCAGCAAGACACATTAATGCAATACCTTCTTGAGTTGATAATTTAAACTCTTGCATTAAAGCATCAACGCCACGTCCTTTGATACGATTGGCACGCACCTTTTGAATTAAATCACTAGCAATAGTTTTAATTTTTTCTTCTTGAGAACTATCCCAAGCTAGAATATCTAATAAATTTTTGACTGCTTCTTGTTCATTACGACGATAATTTTGAGTCATGCGAGTTCTTAATTCGCTTTGTGATTGGAGAGCTAAATTAAACATAAGTCACCCTTTATTTTTAATAATCATTAACATAACATTATACTAGATAGGGAGTAATTTGTGGGTAAAATGTACTTTTTCCAATTTGAAAACATAAAATATAGTTACCATATAAACTAAATAACTCATAATATATAAAAAGTCTTGGTCTAAAATTAGCCAAGACTATTAACCTAATAAAATACTAGAAAGATAACTAATTATAATTATCTTAGTTCTTAGCACAAATATTAGTAGCTGAACTCCATGTTGTACCTGAAGGACATCCACCGATAGGCGGCATACCTGGACCATCCTGGCTATCTTTAGCACAACTACCGAACGCAGGCCAACCATTATTATATTGATTAGCTGAAGCACGGAGCCACGTATAACCAGTTGGACAAGGCATTGTTGCTGGGATTTCATCACTATTTGAACTTGATGATGAGCTACTGCTTGAATTAGCAGACTCTGCTGAAGATACTACAATTGATGAACTATTAGTACAGCTATTTGGCAACGCATCACTGGCAACATTTGAAGTACAAACAAAATTTAACGCATTATTCGCACCTGTAGCATTTGGAGTAAATTGCACAGTCTTACCATTTAAATCATCATCAACACCACTAGCATTAAACGTATAAGTAATAATACCATCTAATACACTAACCGTACCATATTTACCCGCTTGGTTTTCACCAATTCCATGAGTCAAGGCATCACAATCTGGCAAAGATGCCATATTTTGATAACACTCTGATACTTCACTTTGATATTTACTTGACATTACTAATGCTTCACTTACTTTTGAGCGCAACACATAGCTTTTATATGCAGGAACTGCTACTGCTGATAACACACCAATAATTGCAACGGCAATCATCAACTCTATTATTGTAAAACCAGTTATTTTTTTATTCATTTAAAAACACTTATCCTAAAAATTTAATAACAACCGTAATTTTACCAAATTAATTGTTAATAAAAGATACAAATTAACATAATCAAGCACGGATATAGATTATCCGTGCAAATTTTTATAAGGGGCTAGACAATCAAAGCGGATTATTTCTAACCAATTTTAATATTATAGC
>DYTA01000086.1 GCA_020726205.1 Nitrosospira multiformis | reverse complement strand
ATATTATAACCTGTTTACCCAATAAAATAGCTGGCACAATCAAAGTTAAGGCTATCTGATAAAAAGTTAAAAGAAGTAAATTATGACTAATTTTACTCGCTTTCTCGACTAATATAATTCCTATTGCAATACACAATGCAGAACAAATAACATATAAATCACCATAATTAATTTTTAATAAATTTGCTCCACTTAGCAAATAAATCCCTATTAAGCATAATACAGCTGCAACTAATTCTACTTTTTTAGGCTTAGCTAAAGCAAAAAAAGGTAATAATAACGGAACAAGAATAACATTAATTCCCGTCAAAAATGCAGCACGTGAAGAATCAATATATTTTAAAGAGATGCTTTGCAATAAAAATGCTCCGCTATTCATCACACCAATAGCAAGACCATAAAAAAGCTCTAATAATTTAATTTTACGTTGACAAATCGCTATTATTAAAATAGGAAGAAGAATTAACCCTGCGATAAAGAACCGCCAGTAAACAAAGTTTACTGGACTATAGACCGCAACAACTTTATGTACTAGTGGAAAAGTTACTCCCCAAAGCATTGTAATAATAAACATTAATATTAATGCTTTTCGTTCCATTGACATTTTTTGTTCCTAATATTGTAATTATTAGGCTTGTAGTAGCACTAAAAATTTGATAATTCGATTAATAAAGAATAAGCTATCTTACTTAGCAAAATTAGCGTAAATTGGAACTACAGTAATTAACGCCCCAGCAGCTACACTATGCTCATCTTCATGAGCAATAGCCCACAAATCATTAGTTGTTAGTGAGTGAATTTTAAATGACTCTTGATGATTGCTAATTTCACTACTAGCTACACCATTATTAATAAATAAACGAGCTTTTAAAAAATGCCGTAAAGAGTGTTTTTTGTTAAACTCAACAGAATTTATAACTTTAAAACCTTGCTCTCGTTCTTTTGATAACATCTTACGTAATAATGGAATAACAAAAAATCTCCAACCAACCATACTAGAAACTGGGTTACCTGGAAGTCCAAAAAAATATCTACCATCACGTAAACGTGCAAATAGAACTGGTTTACCAGGTCGAATAGCAACGCTATGAAAAATAATATCAGCACCAAGTTCTCGTAAGGTATCAGGAATAAAATCCCACTTACCTTTTGAAACAGCTCCAGTAGTAATCAAAACCTGCTCTGGGCTAGTCTGAATAAATTCCAATAATGTACTTTGATTATCACGCAAAATTCCTGCATAACGAGCAGAAAAACAATTTTCATGAGCTAAATTTATCAGCAATGGAGCATTTGAATTATAAATTTCGCCAAATTGAAGATCTCTTGAATAATCATCACTAATTTCTTCGCCAGTAGTTGCAATAGCTAAACTAATTTTGGCAAAAACATTAATCTGAGCAATTCCCAATGACAGCAATAACATAACGTCATTCGCCTGAATTTGCTGCCCTTGTTTAAGCAATAAGCTACCTTGTTTAACATCTTCACCAATAAAACGTACATTTTGATGTAATTCAACTGGTTTATTAATTAAAATAAATTTTATACCATTTTTATCGCATAATTGTACATTTTCGATTGGAATAACAGAATCATAACCAATAGGAATTGGTGCTCCAGTCATTATTTCACAACAAATCATCGTTTCCATTGGTGCAGAATGTTGCTTTGCTGCTTTAGCTTGAATAATTTCATCAACTTTTAATTCAATGACATTATTAGGCGAAGCAAGCAATGTATCTACTGCACGAATAGCAAATCCATCCATCGCTGAATTATCAAAACTAGGTAATGATATTGAACTAAAAATATCCTCAGCAACCACACGATGTAATGACTCTAAAGTTTGACATGGCTCGACTGCTTGAATTTTAGCATGCGATTCTAATAAATCTAAAGCACTTAAATAACTAATCATGATTTCCACCTGCTACCATTTTTACTAAATGTCCTAAAATAGGCAATAAACACTCTACACTTTCAAGAACAGCTTTACTACTTCCTGGTAAGGCAATGATAATGCAATTCTGCAAAGAAATAGCTAATGAACGACTACCCCAGCTATATGAAGTAAATTTACTACCATAAATACGTAATAACTCGCCAATACCATTAATTTCACGTCCACCAAGAGATAATAGAGTTTCTGGAACAATATCACGTATACCAACACCTGTGCCACCACAAGTTATAATTAACTCTGGTTTATTGTTATTCTCACTCTGTAAGTAGTTACTAATACTACTGACTAGTAAATCAGCTTCATCAGCAATTAATTTATAACCAACACTTACACCTTTAGCTTTAATTAATAAATCTTGTAATAATTGACCTGATTTATCTTCATAAATACCGCTACTAGCCCGATCACTTAATGTAATAGTGGCAAATTTTATATTATTTATTTGTGGTTGATAAGGAATATAATCAGCAACCCATTTAGGGATAGCTAAAGCTTGTGGATTGAACCAAACACCACTTTTCCCACCAATTTTTAATAATAATTGAATATCACCAACCGTTAAGCTTGGTTCTGATATTTTACTTAAATCGTAAATAGTCAATAATCCCGCACTAACTCCTGTTAAAGCTTCCATTTCAACACCAGTTTTTGCGCTGGTTATTGCAATACAATAAACTAGAATAGAAAAATCTTCAGCAACTAATTCAGTAATAAACTCAACTTTATCTAGACTTAATGGATGACAAAGCGGTATCAATGAGCTAGTATTTTTAGCCCCCATGATTGCAGCAACTTCTGCCAAACGTAATGGATCACCCTTAATCATTTGATTGTTCTTAATTAAATTAAAGACGGTTTCACCAACAGTAATTTTACCGCGCGCAATGGCGATACGCTTAGTACTAACTTTATCACTGACATCAATCATATGGTAATAACTAGACATTTTATCCTCCTACATTAGACAAATTGAGAATATTACCGGTCTTAAATTCCGATAATTTATGAGCTAATGGCTTTTTAATTATTAATTGTAAAATTGTGTTTTTCAATTCTTCTCGTTGCTCACTGGATTGCATTAAATGACGAAGCGAGTAATTTTGTTCACCAAATAAACACAAACGCAATGAACCATCGGAAGTAAAACGTAACCGATTGCAATTATTGCAAAAATCTTTACCATAAGGTGCAATAACGCCAATTTTTCCAATGTAATCCTTATGATAATATTCAAATGCTGGTCCAGCAGCATCCTGTCGAGGCTGTTTCTGCCAACCACGCTCAATTAATAATTGTTGTAAAATACTTGCAGACACATAATTAGATTTAAAATACTTCAAATTATCGCCAGTTTGCATTAACTCAATAAATCGTACACTAATGTTACGTATTTTAACATATGCAAAAAAATCATCAATTTCTGACAACGTATCTTTAGTTAAAACTGAATTAATTTTTATACTTTGCAATTCTGTTTGCAAGGCATAATCAATACTTTTTTGAATTTCTGTTAGACGATTAACTTGAGTAATTGAATGGAATCGCTCTGGATTTAAACTATCCATACTAATATTGATGTTAGTTAATCCATTTTGAATATATGAATCCAAATTCGCAGATAAATGATAGGCATTGGTAGTCAAACCAATAACTTTAACCGAAGTAAAGCCTTTTACCATGTGCAAAATATTACTTAAATCACGGCGTAAAGTAGGTTCTCCACCAGTAAAGCGAATTTTCCAAACACCTAACTCAACTAAAACCGTAATCAAATTAAATAACTCATTTTGATTTAGATAATTTTCATTGCCACAAGATTTGTAACCATTTGGTAAACAATATTGACATTTAAAATTACACCGCTCAGTTAATGAAATACGTACGTAATTAAATTTACGCGCAAAATTATCTTGTAACAAAATATAATTCCATATAATTAAGGATTATATAATTTTGATTAAAATCAAATTAAACAATTATTTTGAATCTGCAAGATATAAAATGGATAACTGAATTTTAATTTAATCAGTTATCCATTTATGCAGATTTTAATTTATTTTTTGTGCTAGATATAAATTTATCATTTACACGTTCAGCCAATCGTTTACCAGCTCTAAAATAAGCAACATAACGTTCTCCTTTATCAACAGTAACACCATCTCTAGGATTACGTACAGTACCAGCTTGGCGACGTTTTAAGCTAAAAGCACCAAAGTTACGAATTTCAATTCTTTCACCATTTGACAAATGTTCACCCAGCTGTTCAAATAATACATCAACGGTTTTTTTAATGTCCATACGGTTTAATTTAGGATGTAAGTTATGTAACTTATTAACAATTTCAGATTTTACCATTTTAATATTTCCATGTTTTAATTATTGTTTTTTATTTAATCCAGAATTGTAGCAGAATTTGTTCTATATTTTGTTAAGATTATTTGCTACAACCCTATTTTTTTAAATTTAAATATATAAATGTGTTATAAAAGCTACACCATAGCTATAGCTTTTACTTATTATCATTTATCCAATTATGATAGTTTAGATAATTGAGACTGTAGCTGTGCAATTATCACATTTAGCTCAGTAACTCGCTGAGTATCCCGTGCTACTAAATCAGCAGGAGCACGCTCTATGTACTTAGGATTATCTAGTTTAACTTTCATTTTTTCAACTTCTTTATTGTGTTTTTCAATTTCCTTAGCCAAACGAATTTTTTCTGCTGCCACATCAATTTCTACTTTAAGCATTAATCGAGCACCTTGCATAACCGCAACAGGAGCACTATCGTCATCAAGCTGATTAACAATATTAACCTCTGAAATTTTTGCTAATACTTTAACAAATTCAACATGAGGAGTAAAAAATTGAGATTCAGACGTTTCAATAATTAACGGAGCCTTTACTGCGGGCAACAATCCCATTTCAGCACGTAAATTACGTACAACACCAGTAATTTGTTTTAGCTGTTCAATTGTAGATAAAACACACTCCGCATTATCAACCTGATAATCTGCAGCTTGTGGATAATTTGCAATCATAATTGAATCATGAGTTTTTTTACCAGCTAAAGGTGCAATAACTTGCCATAATTCTTCAGTAACAAAAGGCATAAATGGGTGTGCGATTCGAAGAATGGCTTC
>DYTA01000085.1 GCA_020726205.1 Nitrosospira multiformis | reverse complement strand
TATTTTTCTATCAACTAAAACAGCATTAACAACTTTCGTTGAATAATTTTCGGACCTAATTAAATAATTTGCTAAACGTTGTTTAATAAACTCATAAACCTCACTAACAACATTTGCAACTAAATTTTTACCAGCAAATGCTTCAACGCTAACCATTAATAATTGCTCAAGATCCAAATTATTTTGTAATAAAATACGCACAATACCAAGAGCTGCACGACGTAAAGCATAAGGATCTTTATCACCAGTTGGAATTAATCCAATCCCCCAAATACCAATTAGAGTTTCTAACTTATCAGCCAATGATACAACCGTTGCCAAATCACTATTTGGTAAATCATCACCACTAAAGCGTGGATAATAATGTTGCTCAATTGCATTTGCGACTTCGTTCGACTCCACACTGGCTAATGCATAATACTTGCCCATAACACCTTGTAATTCAGGGAATTCACCAACCATTTCAGTGACTAAATCCGCTTTAAGTAAGTACGCAGTATTACTTGCAACTTCACTATTAACATTTAATTGTGGTGCAATATTAGCTGCAATTTGTTGTAGTCGTGTGATACGTTCCAATTGACTACCTAATTTATTATGGTAAACAACATTCGCCATTTTACCCACAAAATCAGCTAATTTAGTTCGCTTGTCAAATTCATAAAAAAATTCGGCATCTGCTAAACGAGCACTTAAAACTTTTTGATTACCTTCAATAATTACTTGTGGATTTTTAGAAATCAAATTAGCCACAAATAAGAACTTATTGCTCAATTTACCATCTGTATCAACTAATGCAAAGTATTTTTGATTTTTAGCCATTGATAAAATTAAACATTCTTGTGGAACTTGTAAGAATTTTTTATCAAACTCACCAACTAATACTTCAGGCCATTCTACCAAAGCACTAACTTCTTCTAATAATCCATCCATTGGACTAATCTGTAAACCAAGTTCACTTGCTTTTTCAGCTAGTTGCTGTTCAATTTTGTGTACACGATCTGCAAATATTGGGATAACTTTACCCTCTTGCTCAATTTGATTAAAATAATTTTCAGCTGATGATATAACTACTGGAGCAGTAGTCATAAAACGATGACCAAGCGTAGTGTTATTTGCTGTTAAGCCCATAGCACCACAAGATAACACTTGTTGATTAAACATTACAACAAGATTATGCAAAGGGCGAACAAATTGATAATCATAATTTCCCCAGCGCATCGCTTTGGCAATATAAATTTTTTTCAAAGCATTATTCAGAACATCACCAATAACATCATCAAGATTTTTACCTTTTTGCGTGATTTCGAAATAAAAATAACCATCATCACGTTGTTCTAAATTTTGCCATTCAGTAGAACATGATTTTGCAAAACCCAATAATGCGGGAGTTGGATTACCATCTTTAATACCAGTTGTTATTGCTGGTCCCTTACGGAGAATTTTTTGATCATCTTGTTTAAAACTAATACCTCGAATTAAACAACCAAAACGACGTGGAGCAATAAAACTTTCAATATTATTGTCCTTAGCCAAAAAACCATTTAGCTCTGCATATACAGCATCACTAAAGGCATTGCCAATATTACTTTCTAAGTTAATAGGCGGTAATTCTTCACTTAAAAATTCAATCAATAAACTATTGCTATTTGCTGACTCAGACATATGAAACCTTAGAATATAAAGATAAATTTAAAATAACATTACAATTCAATATAATATATAAAATATATTTAATAACAAATATGATGTTTACTAACAATTAATATATAAGAATATTATTGTTGTAAATAATTAACAAAATAATATCATAATTTTACACCATTTTATTAAACACTAAGGCAAATAAAATTTAAGGGTAAATAGCTTGTGCTAAAATAACGTATATATTAATATACAACATTAATTCAAGAGTGGCGAGGATTTGAAAATGATAGATCAAGATGGATACCGCCCTAACGTTGGAATAGTCCTAATAAACAAAGATAATTTAGTATTTTGGGGACGGCGTAAAGGAGAATATTCGTGGCAATTTCCACAAGGTGGATTAGCTGAAAATGAAAGCTTAGATGAATGCATGTATCGCGAATTAAATGAAGAGCTAGGTCTATTACCTGAGCATGTTAAGATTGTTGCTAAAACTCAAGATTGGCTATATTACAATGTGCCTGGAAATTGGAACAAGCAAAACTCTAATTATCGTGGACAAAAACAAGTTTGGTATCTTTTACAGTTTGTTGGTTATGATCACCATATTAATTTAAGAAATGTTGAAGAACAAGAGTTCGATGCTTGGCGGTGGATAAACTTCTGGGAACCAATTGATATGGTTGTGAAATTTAAACAAGATGTATATAAGCGTGCTCTAAACTACCTATCAAAACATGTAGGAAAATATAATAATGAATAGTAACTTTATTAAAGTTCTTAATCAGCAAGCGGCTAGCTATACACCTATTTGGCTGATGCGCCAAGCTGGACGTTATTTGCCTGAATATCGTAAAGTACGTGAAAAAGCTGGAAGTTTTCTTAACTTATGCAAAAACCCTCAACTAGCAACCGAAGTTACATTACAACCAATAAAAAGATTTGCCCTTGATGCTTCGATCATGTTTAGTGATATTTTGGTGATTCCAGAAGCAATGGGTATGCATCTTTATTTTAATGAAGGTGAAGGTCCAAAATTTAGTCACCCGATAAAATCAACTTTAGATATTGATAATTTAAAAGTAATTGAACCAGAAATTGATTTAGCTTATGTAATGCAGACTATACGTAATCTTAAACAAGAACTTCCTCGAGATATCCCTTTAATAGGATTTAGTGGTTCACCATGGACATTAGCTTGTTATATGATTGAAGGTGGAAGCAGTAAAAATTATGAGCAAATAAAGTCTTGGGTATATCAACATCCTCAACAATTACATATATTATTAGAGAAAATAAGCATTGCTGTAGCTGATTATTTAGTTGCTCAAATTAAAGCAGGCGTAGATACGATAATGCTATTTGATAGTTGGGGTGGTGTTCTTACTGAAACAGCCTTTCAACAATTTTCTCATCAATACCTATCTAAAGTTATTGAGCGTGTCAAAATGAGTACACCAGAAACAAATACACCAATTATCGTATTTACTAAAGGTGGTGGAGTTTGGTTAGAAACGCTTGATAAACTTGACTGTAACGCTTTAGGAATTGATTGGACAATTGATATAGGAAAAGCTCGCCAACAAACTAATAAAATATTACAAGGTAATTTAGATCCTGTAATCTTATCAGTAGCGAAACCCAAAGAAATATATTCTATAACAAAATCAATTATTGAAAGCTATAAGATTGCTAATGATGGTGATTTAAATGGGCATATTTTTAATTTAGGACATGGAATATTGCCATCTGCAAATCCAGATAATGTCGCATGCTTAATTGATACAGTTCACGAATTAAGTAAACGCTAATGAAGTTAAAATTAGCAACAATAGCTATTTTAAGCGCTATTGTTACACCCAGTTGGTCAATTTCTGGAATAGCCATACCCAATATAGTTGTTCCAGATAGAACTATTGATAGTTTTGTTAATGATAGTACTTACATTATCCCAGATAATGAGACTATTCAAAAAACTAAACAACAAATTAATCAGATTTCATTAATTATTAACCAACACATTACGTCAAATATACCTATTACAACAACTACTATAGATAAAAATACTTTAGACACAATTAATTTTAATGATGATGACTCAGAAGTTTCAATTGAGTCAGAACCAACAATTATTAATCAATTATCAAGTAAAGTAAAATCAATTAATAGTATTATTTATCATGAAACTCCAGAATCATATATTCCTTTTTCATATCCAGATTATGTATTAATGGGAGACCTTGTAGCGATTACAGCAGGAAATCAAATTCAGCAAATTGGTAATAGTTTTATTTATTCTAATATATATACTTTAGATATTGCAGTCAAATATAAATTAATTAAAACTAGTGATAAAAGTATTATATTAAGTTTTATTTCCCATGGACAATCTGGTGAAGCAATGTTACAGGATAATAAAGCCCCTAAAGTACCTGCAGATATAAATGAATTAATAAATCAAACATATAATCAATTAGCAAATGAAACTATTTCACGAGTTACAGAAAAATTAAACACAATAAGTGAAAGTAATGTTAGTACAACTGAATCAAATAATATTGTCCAAAATAATAAAAATAGCACATAATGAACTTAAAATATTTATCTTCAACTTGGTCACAAATACATCCAACCTGGCAAACGTTTTTAACTAATTCATGTAAAGAATTATTGGAACAAATTGATAAAAAGTTGTCAGAATTATCAATCACAAATACTATTTACCCTCCGCCAGAACAGATATTACGAATACTAACCATAGCACCTAAAAATATAAAAGTAGTTATTTTGGGTCAAGATCCATATCATGGTGAGAATGAGGCAAATGGAATAGCTTTTGCTGTTAATGATGGTATTAAACTACCACCATCACTACGTAATATATTCAAAGAAATATCTTTAGAATATGATGTTTCAACAATTACAGATTCAAATTTATTAAACTCGTGGACTCAACAAGGAGTATTCCTCTTAAATACTACTCTTACTGTAATTAAAGATCGAGCTAATTCATTAGCAGATATTGGCTGGCAAATAATTAGCAACCAAATTATTCAGCATATTAGCGATGAAATGGAGCATTGCGTATTTATATTATGGGGTAATTTTGCTCGCAGTAAAAAATTATTAGTTAACAAGAGTAAGCATCTTATTTTAGAAGCAGCCCATCCATCACCTCTATCTGCTCATCGTGGATTTTTTGGTTGTAATCATTTTAAACTAAGTAATCAATTTTTAATTCAACATGATATTCAACAAATTAATTGGATTTAACTAAAAATGATTTATAGACTATAATAATGGTATACTAATTTACATTGTTATTATCGAGTATTAAATTATGAATCGTTATCATGCCAATCTAAATGCAACAGTAGGAATATTTTTTGATAGCTTCGCTAAAATTGCAGTAAGTATTGCAGTTTTAAGTAATGTTATACATTTAAATTCTAATTTAATTAATCAACAAATAATTCCTAGTATTTGTA
>DYTA01000084.1 GCA_020726205.1 Nitrosospira multiformis | reverse complement strand
TTATAAAAATTATGATGGATAGTCCCAAAGAATATTGGTCACCAGTTAGTTATCCTGTACAGACTTAACTAAATAAATTAGTCCAGTTTTAGAACTTAATATTAATCAGGAAATTATTTATGAATATCAATTTAAGAAAATCTGCTGCCATTCAGCAGGAAATTTTGCGAACCATTAAATCGTTAGCTGAACGAAAAGCTGAAGTTGCATATAATGAGTTTGATCAAAATATTGGCGAATCATTTGCTAATCGTCGCAATGAATTTTTAGCTAACCAAAAATTAATCGCTGATTTATATCGAGTTTATTATACTTTACGTGATAATACCGCACAATTAAATCAGGATGTTGGAATTAATAAATTACTTAATGAAATTGAGTTAAGCAAAAAACTCTTGGATCTGGAGCTACGATTAAAATCATTATCTCCAGCTATGGAACTAGAAGAAATTAATCAACGCTTAGATAAAATTCGTAATGCTGAAAAAAAAGATTTTTATTATGAGAAGACTGTTGATAGCAACTGCGTAACTGTCGCCGATATTAACTCAGCAGAACAACAGGTAACAATTTTAAAACAGCGTATTCGAGATCTTAGTGACCTGTTACTAGAACGTAATATACAGACTAAGTTTACTCTTGACCTAGCCCAATATCAGATATTAGTGCAAGCTGGTATCTGTAACTAATTGCCATATTTATGGCAATTCAAGGAGAAACAAAAAACATTTCAATGGCTATAATAAAAAAATAAAACCCGATTGTTTACGAACAGTGCATTTGCTTTAGCGTTCTTGCTGCTAATTTCGCATCTTGTTTATTGTTGATTGTAATTTCTTTATAAAATTTGGTTTTTTTCGTAAAAATTTTATTTAGTAATTTGTAAATTGCTAATTGTCAATTGTTGATTATAGTTTCAAAGATTGTTTTTTGTTTTCTAACCTTGAATTTTCTTCCTTACTAAGTAAATAAACTGATTTAAGGTTTATAGTTGATAGCAAAACCATGTAGAATTATGTTAATAAATCTTTTACTGTGGAGAATTTGCTATGAATACTACTCATCAAAAATTAAACTGCTCACAAGCCATTGTCAAAATTCTGGAAAATATGGGGGTTACTCATGTTTTTGGAGTGCCTGGTGCTAAAATTGATAGTTTATTTATCGCACTTAAACATTCAAAAATTAAGCTAGTTTTGGTTCGTCATGAACAAAATGCAGCTTTTATGGCGGCAGCATTTGGGCGTATAACTGGTACTATTGGTGTGTGTTGCAACATCTGGTCCTGGAGTAACTAATTTAGTTACTGGGTTGGTAACTGCAACTAGTGAGGGTGATCCTGTTCTTGCTATTGGTGGTGAAGTTCCTGTGCATGAAAGATTAAAAAAAACTCATCAGTCATTAGATGCTATTTCATTAATGAAACCAGTAACCAAATATAGTGCAGAAGTTGTAACCGCTAATCAGCTTGGTGAAATTATGGGAAATGCAATTCGTGTAGCTGAAAGTGGTAGACCTGGTGCAGCCTTTATATCCTTACCTAAAGATATTGGTTTAGCTGATTTTACTGGTGATATTACACATAACTGGGGTAAAAAATTAACTCAGGGTGGTGGTGCGCAAAGTGAAATAGATGTTGCCGCCGCATTAATTAATACAAGTCGTCGTCCGATGATTTTATTAGGAATGCAGGCTTCTCAAACCAATATTGCACCAATGCTCAAAAATTTCTTAGCAAAAACAAAAATACCTTATACCGCTACTTTTCAAGGTCCTGGTAAATGGGCTCAACCAGCTGATATAGAGACTTTTGTTGGTCGAGTTGGTTTATTCCGTAATCAACCAGCAGATCATTTACTTGACCAATCTGATTGTATTATTACAATTGGTTATGACCATATTGAATATGACCCAAGTATTTGGAATCAATCAAATAAACGTAATTTAATTGTCGTTGATGTAATTCCTGCTGACCAAGATAATGATTTTGTACCAACTGCAGAAATAGTGGGTGATATTGGCATAATTTTAGATGAGCTAGTTGATAAATTATCACCACAAATAGACAATGAATTTTCCAATGAAGTTGCAAATGCTTTAGTTCTTAATAAACGTACGGTTAGTGAAGGTGTGCAATTCAATGGTAGCCCAGTTCATCCTCTAAGAGTAATTCATGAGTTACAAAAAATTATAACTCCAGATACACATATTGCTTTAGATGTTGGTTCACATTACATTTGGATGAATCGTTACTATGGTGCTGAATATGCTCGCCAAGTTTTAGTCAGTAATGGTCAGCAAACACTTGGTGTTGCATTACCGTGGGCAATTGCAATGAGTTTAATGTTTCCTGATAAGCGTATTATTTCTGTGTCTGGTGATGGTGGTTTTTTATTTAGTGCAATGGAACTGGAAACAGCTAAACGTTTAGGGGTTAAGTTTATTCATATCATTTGGGATAGTGCATCGTATGATATGGTATCATTTCAAGAAGCTGCTCATTATGATGGTGATACAGCAGGAGTTCAGCTAGGGCATTATGATGTTGAGAGTTATGCTAAAACATTTGGTTGTCAAGGGTATAATGTTAAATCTGCAGATGAAATTGCTAGTGTTTTTCAAAAAGCAATTAGCTGTGATGTTCCTGTATTAATTAATATTCCGATTGATTACTCTCAAAATATGCGTCTTATGCAAGATGTAATTCAAAGTTTTGTTAATTAAGGATACAAATATGAAAACACATCATCATTATGGACATTTAATTAAAACTCGTGTGTCATCAGCAATTTGGAATGCTATTATTGAAAGATGTCAGCGTACTGGCGAAACCGTTGAACATGTTATCCAATCGGTTTTAGCAAGTGGATTAGATATCAATCATCATACATTATTTCAAGTCTCAACTTCTACTGCATTGGTTCAAGGTATTTATAATGGATGTATTACTGTTGCAGATATAAAAAAACATGGTAATTTTGGTCTTGGTACTTTTGATGAATTAGATGGTGAAGGAATTATGATTGATGGAGAGGTGTGGCATGCTACGGCGGATGGTTCGGTTAAAATTGCCCCAGATAATGCATCAGCTCCTTTTTGGGTAACTACTAATTTTGAGGCTCAGCAATCTGTAACCCTTAACAATATTGTAAATTTAGAAGACTTATATCAACAACTTGATAAATTGCGGAATTCAGCAAATATTTTTATGTCTATTCGTATAACTGGTGAGTTTAAAAATATTAAATATCGAGTTGCATGTAAAGCTAGCCAAGGAACTGACCTAGTTACAGCGACAAATAGCCAAGCAGAATTTGAATTTGCTGAATGTAAAGGTACATTAGTTGGCTTTTGGACTCCAGAGTATGCCAAAACAATTAATATTTCAGGTTACCATTTACATTTGTTAAGTGATGATCATCAACACGGTGGTCATTTATTGAATTTATCTGGAAGTAATTTTGAAGTACAAGTTGCTTATGAAGGTGATATTAAGTTGGCTCTTCCTGAATCAGTAGAGTTTTTACAGGCTGATTTAACTATTGATCCAACTGCAGCACTTAATAAAGCTGAGCGTGCAAATGATTAACTAGCATTGCTTGCTAGATTTAATGTTTTTAGCTCTTGCATTTTAGGTGGTGCATCAATAATGATATAATAACGCTATTGTAAAGTCTAAATTAAATACCTATATTGTTATGTAATTATAATTTTTTGTGTTAATTTGGGTATTGCTTAGATATATTTTTATTTCTCAAAATAGTTTGGATTAATAAATGACTCTTAAAAAAAATCAGGATAATCTTGTTTGGTTAGATATGGAAATGACAGGGCTTAGCATTGTCGATAATGTTGTTTTAGAAGTTGCTGTTGTTATTACTGATAGTCAGCTAAATGTTATTGCGGAGTCTCCTAGTTTTGCAATCAAACAACCAGCTGAAGAATTAGCAAAAATGGATAAATGGAATGTTAGTACTCATACAAAATCTGGTTTACTTAAACGAATTGAAGAGTTTGGTGTAGAGTTAGAGTTTGCTGAAAAAGAAATTTTAAAATTATTAAAAAAACATATTGCAAAAGGGTGTTCACCGCTTTGTGGTAATACTATTCACCAAGATCGTAAATTTATTGTTAAATTTATGCCTCAACTAGAAGATTATTTGCATTACCGTAACTTAGATGTTAGCACGATAAAGGAACTTGCTCGGCGCTGGTATCCTAAGGTTTATGATGGATTTAAAAAACATAATAAACACGAAGCATTAGCAGATATTTATGAATCAATTGAAGAATTAAAATATTATCGAGCAAATTTAATGTTAAAAGAAACAGATACAGCACAGAGCTAGTAAGTTTATCAAGATAAAAATTACATCAAGTATGGTAAAATTTATTTTTGGTGCATAGAAGCTGCGGTGTTGGTTTAATCCTCGGTTATGCATGCTAATACTCAAATTATGTGCATAACGAGCAGCTGATACTAATAATGGTAATATTATTTGTGGTGATATGTATCTGCGTTGATAGCGCATCTGATAGGCAATTTGAATTCTGTTAAATTCTTTAGTTAGATAGTTAAAAGCATTAAAAACTGATAGCATGGCAAAGCCAATATTGACTGATAATATTTTTCTGCGCATGAGTTCAATCAATGTTTTTTCTTTGTCAAGATGTAACATATAACCAAATGATATTATCGAAATAATGTATAATCTGAAAGTTAAAAGTAGACTAATATTGATTTGTGATACATTATTTAAGTGTATTTTGAGCCCATCTGCAGGAGCAAAATAATAACTACTTATTAACATTGCACATGAAACTGGTAACATTAATAAACTAAATTTTAGCAAATTTTTCCAGTAAAGGGATTTGTTTATCACTTGCCAATTAATTGCGCTTAGTAGTAATAATAAAATATAATCAATCCAATTATGCTGAAAAAATAAAGCTATAAAATAACTAATGGCTAATAAAAGTAAATTGATTGGGTGAAACGTTAATTTATGCATTGAGTTAAATTACCTTGAGAAAGTTCAAATACCTTATGCGCAGTTGCTTGAATAAAGTTATCATCATGGCTAACCATTATAAAACTAACTCCATTTAAGGTTAAATCACTAATCATTTGTGCTAGTTTTAAT
>DYTA01000083.1 GCA_020726205.1 Nitrosospira multiformis | reverse complement strand
AGAAATTTTAATTTTATATTATAGTAATCATGGTGCTACCAAAAAATTAGCGCAATTAATAGCTCGTGGTGTTGAGTCAGTAGATGGTGTTACTGCTAAAATTCGTACAGTGCCAAAAGTTTCAACTGTTTGTGAACAAGTTGCCATAGATATTCCTGATAGTGGTCATCCTTATGTGAATCAATCGGATTTGGAAAGTTGTATTGGTTTAGCATTAGGATCTCCAGTTCGTTTTGGAAATATGGCTGCAAGTATGAAGTATTTTTTAGATGGAACTATTACAGAATGGTTATCTGGTACCTTAATTGGTAAGCCTGCTTGTGTTTTTACCTCAAGTTCATCTTTGCATGGTGGTCAGGAATCTTGTTTATTATCAATGATGTTGCCATTATTGCACCATGGAATGTGTTTAATAGGTTTACCATATTCAAATATTGAATTAGTAAGTACAAAGACTGGTGGTACACCATATGGGGTATCTCATCTTGCAGGTGCTAATTCTGATTTAGAAATTAGTGCTGAAGAAAAAAAACTTGCTATAGCTCAAGGTAAATATTTAGCACAAACTGCACTAAAATTATGTTAAAGGTTGGAAAATTTTAAATGAAAATATTAGTTTGTGTTAAGCGAGTTGTAGATTCTAATGTTAGGGTTAGAGTTATGCAAGATAATAGTGATGTTGATATTGCTCTGAGTAAAATGTCACTTAATCCATTTGACGAAAATGCCATTGAAGAAGCTATTCGCCTTAAAGAACTAGGTCTTACTCAAGAAGTTGTTGCTATTTCTATCGGTGGAGATAAGTGCGAAGATACTTTGCGTACGGCATTGGCTCGTGGTTGTGACAGAGGTATTCTAGTTGAAACATTAGTGAGTCATGAACCAATAAATATCGCCAAAATTCTCACTTCTGTAGTTAAACTAGAGCAACCTGATTTAGTTTTATTAGGAAAGCAGGCTATTGATGATGACTCAAATCAAGTAGCACAAATGTTGGCTGGAAAACTTAATTTACCTCAGGCAACATTTGCTTCAAAACTCCGATTAAGTGATAATAAACTTGAAGTTACGCGTGAAGTTGACGGTGGTATTCAAAATATTTTAGTTTCGTTGCCTGCTATTGTTAGCGTAGATTTGTCAATAAATGAACCACGATTTATTAAATTGCCTCAACTAATGCAAGTAAAAAAAAGATAATCAATAAAATAACGTTTGATAGTTTGCAATTAGATTTAAAAGCTCGTACCAAGTTGTTGAAAGTTTATGATAGTGAAGTTAAAAAAAATTGTCAACAATTAACTTCGGTTGATGCGTTAGTAAGTATTTTGCATAATGTTATGGAGAACTAGAATGAAGGTACTAGTAATTAGTAATACTATTAATGGCAGAATCAATTCAAATTTGAGTAATATCTTATCGGCAGCTAATAATTTAGCTGAGTGCTGTGATGTATTTTTAATTGGTAAATTAATTCAAGATTCGTTACCCAATTATAAATGTATCAATAATGTAGAGCACTATCCCATTGATGATAGTTTAAATCATGCTTTGATTGTTGCACCATTAATTTCTAATCGCATCTTAGATTATAGTCATGTCTTAGTGGCTGCAGATAGTTATGGTAAAGATTTATTGCCTAGAATAGCAGGATCTTTATACTTATCTCAAGTGAGCGAAGTAAGTGAAATTATTTCACCAAATATTTTTAAGCGTGCGATATATGCAGGAAATATTCTTGCAGAAATTGAGTCCTATGAAGCTACTAAACTTTTAACTATTCGAGTAGCAAATTTTCCTAGTTATACTTCTTTAGCAGCAAATATAAATTATAAGCAACTCAACTCAGAAGTTGTCAATGATATAAGAACTAAAATATTATTTGAGTCTATTTCTAATGTTGATACAGTTGATATTAATACCGCGGAAGTTATTGTAAGCGGTGGTAGTGCATTACTTAGTAAAGATAATTTTGATCATTTAATTGGTAGTCTTGCTTTTCAATTAAGTGGTGCTGTTGGTGCTTCGCGTGCAGCAGTTGAAAGTGGTTTTGCGACTAATGATTGTCAAATTGGGCAGACAGGGCGAATTGTTGCACCAAAGGTGTATATTGCTGTAGGTATTTCTGGTGCAGTTCAGCATATTGCTGGTATGAAAAATTCACAGGTTGTAATTGCGATAAATTCAGATATTAATGCACCAATTTTTGAGTATGCTGACTATGGAATGGTAGGGGATTTATTTACTGTTATTCCAGAGCTAATTAATAAGTTATCTAATAATTAATCTTTAGTGATAAATTAGATTAGAGTGTAATAATTGGCTATATTAATTTATGTTAAAATAGCTACTATAAGCATATTTTATTAAAGGAGTTATACTTATGTTAATTAATACAGAAAAAACTATTACAATTACTGAGCAAGATTTGCCATTATGCTGTCCGAATTCAAATATGGAAACTTGGAATTCTCATCCGCGGGTTTTTCTCAAAATAGAGAAGGAGCTAAATAAAGAAATTACATGTCCATATTGTTCAACTCATTATGTATTAAGTAAATAATCTATTATGCGTAAAATTCTTATCATTGCACCAGCTTGGGTTGGTGATATGGTTATGAGCCAAACATTATTAAAATTACTTAAAGTAAAATATCCTGATTGTCAAATTGATGTATTAGTTAGTGCTTGGGCAAAAGATGTTGCTAAACGTATGCCAGAAATTAATAATGTCTTGATTAATCCATTTAAACACGGCGAGTTAGGTCTATGGCAACGGATTAAATTAGGAATGAAGTTACGTAAAGAGAATTACGTTCAATGTTTTATATTACCTAACTCTTTAAAATCAGCAATTATTCCATTTTTTGCTGGAATAACTCTGAGAAGTGGATTTATCGGTGAAATGCGTTATGGTTTAATTAATGATATCTATAAGTTAGATAAAGTTGCGTTACCTCTTATGATCGATAGATTTTGCGCTTTAGCTAATAATGGATTAAAGCTATCATTAATAAAATATCCAGAATTTTTAGTGGATAAATTAAATCAAACATCACTATTAGCAAAATTTAGGTTAAATTTGCAAAATCCAGTTATTTGTTTGTGTCCTGCTGCTGAATATGGACTAGCTAAACGTTGGCCAAGTGATTATTTTGCAAAGCTTGCAGATCTGCTACAAACAAATGGTTACCAGGTATGGATTCTTGGCTCAAATAAGGATCAAGACATATCTAATAGCATTATTCATTCTGCATCTATAAAGCATAATTTATATGATTTATGTGGTAAAACTAATTTAATTGATGTTATTGATTTATTATCTTGTGCGAAATCTGTGATTAGTAATGACTCTGGATTAATGCATATTGCCTGTGCTGTTAATGTGCCTGTAGTAGCTATTTATGGTTCATCATCACCAAGTTTTACACCACCGCTGTCTAATAGAGCAAAAGTAATACAAGTTAATACAGAATGTTCACCTTGCTTTGAACGTACTTGTAAGTTTGGGCATTATAATTGTTTACGTAATATAACTCCTGAAGTTGTGTTACATGCTGTAGAAAATCAAATAGATAAATAAAAAAAGGTGTACTAGTAAACTAGTACACCTTTTAAGTATAACATAATATTAGTGTGCGCTACATTGAGCTAGAGTAATATTACCAACATTGTCAACTTTACAGTCAACTAATTTTTTAGAGTTGTCATCCCAAAATAATACATCTGTTTTTTTGTCTTGGAATTTTTTACAGTGCATATCTTTTAATTTGTCTTTGCTAATACCGTCATCAACGTGAACTTTACCACATTTCATTTGTGTACTATCAAAAGAAACTTCAGTTGTTTTTGCAGCAAAAGCAGAGACAGCAAAAGAAGATGCTAATAGGGCAATAAGAATTTTTTTCATATTATTTTTTCCTTAAAAGTTAATTAAAATAAACTTTGTTCTAGTTATCTAAAAAGCTTGCATTAAATACAAGCTTTCTATTTTATTCTAATTTATTAGAATAAGTAACCAACTTTAGCTGTTAAAGTGTTAGTTCCATTACTTGGACCATTACTTGTAGCGTTATTGGCATTGAATGAGTTTGTATAAGTATAGTCTAAACCTAACATTACAGTTTTATTAATATCATATTGAATGCTTGGTGTAATGCTATAAGCAAAGTCTTGACCATTGTTAACATAATTATTTGTGCTAACACCTTGTTGTGTACCTAAAATATTTAAATCTAAAGCTAGTTTAAATGCATTCATTAAACGATATTCAGGTTTTACACCAATACTATAAGTGTAGACTGTACCACCAACAGCGCCACCAGATTGAACCATACCAAAACCAATATGAGGAATAATTTGTAAACCATTATCTTCGTTGTTAAAGAATTGGAATGCATAACCTGCTTTAACATTTAAATTAGCCAATGTGCTAGATTGAGTGTATGTACCATTTGTACCGCTAGTACCAAATGCAGAATCGGCTTCAGCCCAAAAATCATTTTTTGATTGGAAAGTACCACCAACACCCCATTGGTCAATATTTTGTGCTGCACCACCATTAGGTGATACTAATTGATATTGAAGATATAAGTTGTTATTAAAATCTTGGAAAGAGTCTGCAAAAACAGTTACTGAAGATGCTGCTAGTAATACTGCTAGTAATTTTTTCATTTCTGTATCCTTTATATTTTGTTGCTTTTATTTAAATCTAACGAATTTTTTGGAGTTGCATTTCGCTTTTCCATGGCAATATTATATCCTAACGGTGTTATTTGCTCAAGTTATTCGTTATAATTAGAATTGTATTTTTTAGATTTTTACACTTATATTGTATAAGTAATTGTTTTCAATGGGTAAATTTATTATCTACGATGTTGCAAAATGCAACTAATTATTTAGTGCTTGTGGTAATTTGCTGATTATGTTTTAATTTAAAATCTAACTTATCTAAATTTTGACTAGCAATCACAAATGCTTTATTATCTACTTTGAAATAACCTTGAAATGGTCGATCTATTTCTAAAATCAGCCATGCTGAAGAAAGAATGATTAAATTTTGACTTAAAATTACCATAATTGTTAATTTTTTATAATTATTATTAATACACCCGCTCCAGAAACATATTAGAATTAGAAGCATAATAAAA
>DYTA01000082.1 GCA_020726205.1 Nitrosospira multiformis | reverse complement strand
TCCAGCAAAGCTGCGAAAATCATTGGTTTTTGCGTTTCGCACTTGAACTCAGGAGATCAATTTTGATAAATAATATCAAATTAAAACCAAATAAATTAGGAGTAGTAATGGCTAAACAAGCAAAAATAATCGTTGTAACGTCAGGCAAGGGTGGTGTTGGTAAAACAACTACATCTGCAAGTTTTGCAACTGGATTAGCAAATAGAGGATTTAAAACCGTAGTGATTGATTTTGATATAGGACTGCGTAATTTAGACTTAATTATGGGCTGTGAACGAAGAGTTGTTTTTGACTTCGTTAATGTAATATCAGGTGAAGCAACACTACATCAAGCACTTATAAAAGATAAAAATACCGATAATTTATATATTTTAGCCGCATCGCAAACTAAAGATAAAGATGCTTTATCTGAAGACGGTGTTGCTAAAGTAATGGATGAACTAAAGAAAAATTTTGATTATATAGTGTGTGATTCACCTGCAGGTATTGAAAAAGGTGCTTTTATGGCACTGTATTTTGCTGATGAAGCAATTGTAGTAACTAATCCAGAGGTATCATCTGTGCGTGATTCTGATCGGATTTTAGGTATTTTAGCATCTAAATCAAAGCGAGCAGTTGAGGGCAAAGAAAAAGTTAAAGAACACTTAGTAATTACTAGGTATAATCCTGAACGAGTTGAAAAAGGTGAAATGTTGTCTATTAGTGATATTCAAGATATACTTCGTATTCCAGTGCTAGGAGTAACACCTGAGTCAAAAGATGTTTTACAGGCTTCAAATACAGGAATTCCTGTAATTAATTTGACTGATAGCGATGTTGCAGGCGCTTATTCAGATATTATAGCTAGATTTTTGGGTGAAGATAAGCCAATGAGATTTACACTTGTTGAAAAAAAAGGATTTTTAAAACGCCTTTTTGGAGGTAACTAATATGTCTTTATTGGATATCTTGTTTGGCAAAAAGAAAACTACAGCATCCGTAGCCAAGGAGCGCTTACAGATTATTTTAGCTCATGAAAGATCTACTTTAAATGGTGTGGGTGATGATAATGCACCTAATTGGTTGCCAGATTTGCAGAAAGAGTTACTAGAGGTAATTGCTAAATACATCAAGGTTGATCAGGATGTGTTAAAAGTAAATCTTGAGAAGCGCGATAATTTAGAATTATTAGAAATAAATGTTACATTGCCAGAAAAGGAATAATATAATGACTATACAACATCATCAATTAGTGATCTTAGGTTCAGGACCTGCTGGATACACTGCAGCTATTTATGCAGCACGAGCTAATTTAAAACCAGTAATAATCACGGGTATGCAACAAGGTGGTCAATTAACAACCACTACAGAAGTTGAAAATTGGCCTGCTGAAATTGGTGGCGAAGTGCAAGGTCCTGAGCTAATGCAGCGATTTTTAGATCATGCAACTAAGTTTGGTACAGAAATTATTTTTGACCAAATTAATACTGTTGAGCTGTCGCACAAACCATTTCGTTTGATTGGTGATATGGGAGAGTATACTTGTGACGCTTTGATTGTAGCAACTGGTGCGTCAGCAAAATATTTAGGTTTAGAATCTGAACAAAAATATATGGGTAAAGGTGTTTCTGGTTGTGCTACGTGTGATGGTTTCTTTTATAAAAATCAAGAAGTAGCTGTGATTGGTGGTGGAAATTCTGCTGTTGAAGAAGCTTTGTATTTAGCGAATATTTGCTCTAAAGTTACTTTAGTTCATCGCCGTGAAACATTCAAATCAGAAAAAATATTGATAGAGCGTTTAATGCAAAAAGTTGCAGATGGTAAAATTGAGCTTAAATTGAATGCTAATTTAGATGAAGTACTGGGTGATGACAAAGGTGTAAATGGTATTCGTATCAAATATAATGATGATAGAATAGAAGATATTGTATTACGTGGTGTATTTATTGCCATTGGTCATAAGCCAAATACGGATATTTTTGATGGTAAATTAGAGTTAGATCATGGTTATATTGTGACTAAATCTGGTCGTAATGGTTTTGCTACTGCAACATCTGTCGATGGTGTATTTGCTGCTGGAGATGTTCAAGATATGATCTATAAGCAAGCTATTACGTCGGCTGCAACTGGTTGTATGGCTGCATTGGATGTTGAGCGTTATTTAGATCATGCTTAATGTTAAGATCAACTAAGCTTTTTATTTGTAGCTTCTTGACACTCACTCTTTATTCTTGTGCATTCTGGGTTAAATCTGATACTGGTAATAATAATGTAAGTAAATTTGTTGCTAGTAGTTACCAAGGAAATATTATTTGGAGTGAAAGTGGAGAGTCATGGAGCACTGTGTCACTTCCTGAAAGCGAGAATTGGAACTCTCTATCATATGCCAATAAACGGTTAATTATGTCTGGTATGAACGGTGCGTTATCATATTCATTTGATGGTGTAATTTGGCATCCGGTAATAGCTAAAGATTATCGAATTTGGTTGTATGATTTATTGTACAATAATAAATCATACATTGCTGTAGGTATGGGGGGAGTTGTTGTTTCTTCGCAAGATTTATCGACATGGCATCAAATTAATACACCAACTAGATCTTGGTTAACTAGTGTTATAAGTAAAGCTGAATCTTTAGTTGCAACCGGTGCAGATGGTGTAATTATTTCATCTTCTGATAATGGTCGAACTTGGGAGTCAGAATGTTCGATGACCAATGAGTGGTTGCAATCTGTAAATGTTTTGAATGATATGTTTGTTATAACAGGTACTAATGGAACCATTTTATATTCCAGTGATGGAAAACAATGGAGCCACGCTAATGTAGATAGTGGTGAGAATTTATATAGTAGTGCTTATGGTAATGATATATACCTTATTGGTGGTGAAAGTTCTACAATATTAAGCTCAACTAACGGTAAAGAGTGGTATAAGGTTAAAACTAATCTTCCAATCAATTTGCATGTGCGTCGTATTATTTTTGATAATCATTTATTTTGGTTGGCTAGTAGTAATGGAGTAATTGCCAACTCTGTTGATGGGAAAATTTGGTCGATAAACTACTCAAATTATTCTCAAAATTTATTTTCCATTGTTTATTTTCCTCAAAATTAGATTCATTTACTCTATTAATTGAAAGAATATAAAATGCATTCACATGAGTACTTTATGCAACAAGTTCTGAATTTGGTAAGATTTATTGATGTACAAAATCGTCCAAATCCTCGAGTAGGTGCAATTGTTGTAGCTAATAATAGTGTTGTAGGTATGGCTGCACATTTATTTGCTGGAGATCCTCACGCAGAAGTCTATGCTTTACAGCAAGCTAAAAGTAAAGCTAAAGGTGCAACTTTGTATGTTAATTTGGAACCTTGTGCTCATTATGGTAGAACACCACCATGTGCTAATCTAATTATTCAATCAGGTGTTACTAAAGTGGTGATAGCTAATTTAGACCCTAATCCATTGGTTGCTGGTCAAGGAGTAAAACTGCTCAGGTGTGCTGGAATTGAGGTTATTACAGATGTTTGTAAAAATGAGGCGTTATTATTAAATCAAGTATTTTTTCATAATATATTGACTACTACTCCATATGTTTCATTAAAAGTAGGATTGAGTTTAGATGGTAAAATTGCAACGAAAGATAATATCAGTCAATGGATTACAAGTGTTGAATCTAGAATTGATGCACATCAATATCGTGTTTCTCATGAAGCTATTTTAGTTGGAGTAAATACAATTATTGATGATAACCCAAGTTTAACTGCGCATTTGATTGAAGATCCAACTCGTAATCCTATTCGAGTAATTTTAGATCATAATTTAAGAACACCGTTATCATCAAAAGTCATTACAGATAAATCTGCCACAACAATTATTTATACTATTAATAGTCAACAAGAGTTACATAAACAGTATGCAGAATTTGGTGTAGTGGTTGTGTTGATGGATGAATTGGATATTAATTGTATTTTGAAAGATTTATATTTAAGAGGTATTTATAGCTTGTTAGTTGAGGGTGGTGAACAGATTTTTAGTAGTTTTATTGATCGCGGATTGGTTAATCAAACTATTTGTTATTTTAGTCCGCAGTTAATTGGTTCAAAAAATGCTAAGCATTTTTATGCAGGAAGTGGCTTTAATAATTTAAAAGATAATTTAAAGTTAAATGTAACTGAAGTTATGCAACTCGGTAATGATGTGAAAATAGTGAGTCAAGTTATAAAGAGTTAGTAAATGTTTACTGGTATAGTTGAAGAGATTGGTGTTCTAAAAGAAATTAAACGTGGTATTAAAAGCTTACAATTAAAAATTCAAGCAAATATTATTATGCATAATTTATTAATTGGGGATAGTATCGCTGTTAATGGTGTTTGTTTGACGGTTACTAAATTTTCTCATAATGATTTTGATGTAGATGTAATGCCAATAACATTTAAAGATACTACTTTAGCTAATTTAAAATGTGGCTCAATGTTAAATTTAGAGCGAGCAATGTCTGCAAATGGTAGATTTGGTGGACATATAGTGAGTGGTCACGTAGACGGTGTTGGATTTATTAAAAATGTAAATAAGCAAGATAATGCCATTATTTATACAATTACGACGGTTGATGAAATTATAAAATACTGTATTAGTAAAGGATCTATTGCAGTAGATGGAACTAGTTTGACAATTATAGATGTTGGAATCAATTGGTTTAGTATCGGTTTAATTCCACATACGCAATGCAAGTCAATATTAGGGCAAAAAAAGGTTGGGTGTCTAGTTAACTTGGAAAATGATATATTAGTTAAACAATTATTCTCTATTCAAGAAAAAAGTAACAATAATAGTGGTATATCTACTAGTTTTTTACAAAAACATGGCTATTTATAAAGGTTATATTTTATGTTTAGTTCTATTGAAGATGCTCTTATTGATTTAAAAAAAGGTAAATTAATTTTAGTTTGTGATAATGAAGATCGTGAGAATGAAGGTGATTTAGTTGGTTTAGCTGAAATTATTAGCGATGATAGTATTAATTTTATGGTCAAATATGGTCGTGGACTAGTGTGTTGTCCGTTGTCAAAAGATTATGCAAACAGATTAAATTTACATCCAATGACTACAAATAATCAAGATAATCATCAAACTGCATTTACTCAAAGTATTGATTACATAGGTAATACTACGGGAATTAGCACTCATGAGCGAGCTG
>DYTA01000081.1 GCA_020726205.1 Nitrosospira multiformis | reverse complement strand
TATTGAGATATTTTAGCATATTTATAATTTTGTAGAAATAAGACTTAGGTATGATAAAAATATAATTATTATTAGATTTATGATTTAATGTATTTTAATTAGCGCGTTATAAATTGGTGTGAGTTAGATAAAGTAATAATTATTGTTGCTATGCGGTATGTAATCAAATACTTACGTGATTTTAAATAGTATGGTAAAATTATCAAGTTATTTTAGTTTTGTTTATACTATAAGGATATACTATGAATTTACATGAATATCAAGCCAAGGAGTTATTGGCGAGTTATGGTTTACGTGTTCAAAGTGGGGTTCTAGCTACATCTGGTCATGAAGCAGCTAATGCATTTGATCAATTGGCTGGTAAATTTGCTGTAGTTAAAGCTCAGGTTCATGCTGGTGGACGTGGTAAAGCAGGTGGCGTAAAAGTTGTTAAATCTCGTGAAGAAGCAAGTGAAGTTGCAAACAGCTTAATTGGTAAAAATCTGGTAACTTATCAAACTGATGCGAATGGTCAACCAGTTAATTCAGTATATGTTTCTGAAGACTTGTACCCTGTTTCTCGTGAATTGTATTTAGGTGCCGTAGTAGATCGTTCTAGTCGTAGAATTACGTTTATGGCTTCAACTGAAGGTGGAGTTGAGATTGAAAAAGTAGCTCATGATACTCCAGAAAAAATTCTAAAAACAGTAGTTGATCCATTAGTTGGTTTACAACCATGTCAAGCTCGTGATGTTGCATTCCAATTAGGCTTAACTGGTGATCAAATTGCTAATTTTGTAAAAATGATGCTTGGTGCATATAAAGCATTTGTTGAAAATGATTTTGCATTATTTGAAATTAATCCATTAGCCGTTCGTGAAAATGGTGAATTAGTTTGCGTCGATGCTAAAATTAATTTAGACTCAAATGCTTTATTTCGTCATCCAAATTTACTTGCTTTACGAGATAAATCACAAGAAAATGAGCGTGAATTAAAAGCCTCTGAACATGATTTAAATTATGTTGCGCTTGAAGGTAATATTGGTTGTATGGTTAATGGTGCTGGATTAGCAATGGCAACAATGGATATTATTAAACTTTACGGTGGACAACCCGCAAATTTCTTAGATGTTGGTGGTGGTGCAACTAAAGCTCGAGTAATTGAAGCGTTCAAATTGATTTTAGCTGATAGTAATGTAAAAGCTGTATTGATTAATATTTTTGGTGGAATTGTTCGTTGCGATATGATTGCAGAAGCAATTATTGATGCAGTAAAAGAGGTAAATGTTACTGTGCCAGTGGTAGTTCGCTTGGAGGGCAATAATGCTGAGTTAGGTTCTAAATTATTAAAAGAATCTGGTTTAGCTTTAATTCCTGCGGAAGGGTTAGCTGATGCAGCACAAAAAGTAGTGGCAACATTAAAATAAGATTACAAAGGATTAACCATGAGTGTTTTAGTTAATAAAAATACCAAAGTATTAGTACAAGGTTTTACTGGTAAAAATGGTACATTTCATTCAGAACAAGCAATTGCTTATGGCACCAAAGTTGTTGGTGGTGTAACACCTGGCAAAGGTGGTACTACTCATCTAAATTTACCAGTTTTTAATACAATGCGTGAAGCCGTGCATGAAACTCAAGCGGATGCGTCAGTAATTTATGTACCAGCACCATTTGTAATGGATTCTGCGGTAGAGGCTATTGATGCAGGTGTACCATTGGTTGTGATTATTACCGAAGGTGTACCAACGTTAGATATGCTAAAAATTAAGCGTTATGCCGAGTCTAGTGGTTCACGTATTATTGGTCCAAATTGTCCAGGGATTATTACGCCTGGCGAATGTAAAATTGGTATTATGCCTGGTCATATTCATTTACCTGGTAAAATCGGTATTGTCTCTCGTTCTGGTACTTTGACTTATGAAGCAGTTGCACAGACAACTAAATTAGGTTTAGGTCAGTCTACTTGTATCGGTATTGGTGGTGATCCAATTCCTGGTACGTCTCATATTGATGCGTTAAAATTATTCCAAGAAGATCCATTAACTGAAGCAATCATTATGATTGGTGAAATTGGTGGAACTGCAGAAGAAGAAGCTGCTGAATATGTGAAATCACACGTTACAAAACCTGTAGTTGGTTACATCGCTGGAGTTACTGCTCCTGCTGGTAAACGTATGGGTCATGCTGGTGCAATTATTTCTGGTGGTAAAGGTACAGCTGAAGAGAAATTTGCAGCATTTGAACGAGCAGGTATTGCTTATACTCGCTCGCCTGCCGAATTAGGTACAACAATGTTAGAGTTGTTGAAATCTAAGGGTATGATGTAACATTTAAACTCACATTGAGAATATATCGCTCGGGAGTTGCCGAGCGATAATTATTTTTAATGAATGTGAAGCTTCTTGATTTTTTAATATAAGGTATTATATAATATCAAAGAAAATAAATTTAAGTTATAAGGAAAACGGTATGAATTATAATTATCAACAGCAACAATATGCGATGGCAACTCCATCACAGAGTGTTAGAATGCAAGTTTTGCGTAGCACATACTTACTATTGGCTTTATCAATGATTCCTACAGCTATTGGTGCATTGATCGGTGTGAATATGTCTTTTGCCTTTTTGGCAGGTAGCCCAATTATGGGAACATTATTATTGATCGGTGGAATGTACTTCCTAATGTTTATGGTACAAAAGAATCGTAATAGTTTTGCGGGAATTGTTTGGCTTATGGGGTTTACATTATTGATGGGCTTATTGCTTGGTCCATTATTGCAACTAGCTTTACGCATCCCGAATGGTAGTCAATTAATTTTATTAGCTGCGCTATTAACTTCTGCCGTGTTTTTTGTGATGAGTGCAATCGCATTTACAATTAAACGAGAAACGCCATTTTTGACCAATTTCTTGGCAATTGGTGGAGTTGTTATTTTAATTTCAATGATAGCAATGATTTTTTTCCATACACCAATGATGCAACTAATGTTGTGTGGTGCATTTGTAATTTTTTCTTCATTGATGATTTTATGGCAAGTGAATCAGATTATTATTGGCGGTGAAACCAACTATATCTCTGCAACATTAAATATTTATGTTAGTTTATATAATTTATTTACTAGTTTATTACAAATTATTATTGCACTATCTGGAAATGATAGACGCTAATGCATTGGACTGTAATAGATCGCCAAGTTATGGCGGTCTTTTTTTGTGTGTATATTAAATGAAAATAATTAAATATCCGAATAGTAACTTCAAACTTTATCAACCATTTGAACCAGCAGGAGATCAGCCTAATGCAATTGCTAGTTTGGTTGAGGGGTTAAATGATGGTTTACAATATCAAACACTTTTAGGTGTAACAGGTAGTGGTAAGACTTACACTATGGCAAATGTTATTGCTCAAACAGGTCGTCCAGCAATTGTTATGGTACACAATAAAACGCTAGCTGCACAGCTCTATGCTGAGTTTCGTGATTTTTTTCCTGAAAATGCAGTTGAGTACTTTGTATCCTATTATGATTACTACCAACCAGAAGCATATGTTCCACACAAAGATTTATTTATTGAAAAAGATTCAGCTATTAACGAACATATTGAACAAATGCGTCTTTCTGCAACTAAATCTCTACTAGAACGTGATGATGTAATTATTGTGGCAACAGTTTCTGCTATTTATGGTATTGGTGATGAAGCCGCATATCAAAAAATGATTTTACATGTTAAAGAGCATGAGCATATGCCACAAGCCGATATGATTCGTCAGCTAGTTAGTATGCAATATAAGCGAGCTGATGTCGATTTTGTGCGTGGTTCTTTCCGTGTCCGTGGTGATACTATTGATGTATTTCCTGCAGAGTATTATGATAAAGCCATTCGGATTAGTTTGTTTGATGATGAGATTGATGGTTTATTCTTATTTGATCCATTAACAGGGAAAGTAGAACAACGTTTAAGTAGGTTTACCGTTTTCCCATCATCTCATTATGTTACACCATTAGAAACAGTGCTAAATGCTTGTGGTGGAATTAAAGCTGAATTGGAATTAAGAATTAAAGAATATGAAGCACAAGGTAAAAATATCGAAGCCTTTAGGATTAAGCAACGTACCGAATTTGATTTGGAGATGTTGCAAGAGATTGGTTTTTGCAAGGGAATTGAAAATTACTCTCGGCATTTAACTGGGCGTAATCCTGGTGATCCACCACCAACGATG
Source organism: Nitrosospira multiformis (assembly GCA_020726205.1). Lineage (GTDB taxonomy): Bacteria > Pseudomonadota > Gammaproteobacteria > Burkholderiales > UBA11063 > Aquella. The sequence continues at coordinate 1,020 of DYTA01000081.1, read as the reverse complement.
ATTGATTATTTACCAAATAATGCATTGATGTTTATTGATGAATCACACGTTACCATTTCTCAGGTTGGGGGAATGTACAATGGGGATCGTGCTCGTAAGCAAAATTTAGTTGATTATGGATTTCGTTTACCATCAGCAATGGACAACCGACCGCTACAATTTAATGAATTTGAAGCAAGAATGCCGCAGACTATTATGGTATCGGCAACACCAGGTAAATATGAGGCAGAACATCAAGACAATTTAGTTGAGCAAGTTGTGCGCCCAACCGGGTTAATTGATCCTGAAATTGAAATTCGAGCGGTTGAAACTCAAGTAGATGATTTAATGCACGAAGTTAAATTGCGTAAAGATCGAAATCAAAGAGTTTTAGTTACAACACTGACTAAAAAAATGGCAGAACGTCTGAGTGAGTATTATACTGAAAATGGAATTAAGGTTCGCTACTTACATTCTGATATTGATACGGTAGAGAGAGTTGAGATTATCCGAGATTTGCGACTTGGTATATTTGATGTTTTAGTTGGTGTTAATCTGCTACGTGAAGGTTTAGATATGCCTGAAGTTAGCTTGGTAGCAATTTTTGATGCGGATAAAGAGGGGTTTTTACGGTCCGAGCGTTCATTGATTCAGACAGTTGGTCGTGCGGCTCGTAATGTGGATGGTCTTGCAATTTTTTATGCATCAAAAATTACTAAAGCAATGCAATTCGCTCTAGATGAGACTGCTCGTCGCAGAGAGAAGCAAATAGCTCATAATGAAACACATGGTATAATTCCGCAAACTATTATTAAGCCAATTAATGATATTATTGATGGTGTGTATAAAGAACAAGCTAAAAATAAATTTGAAGTTCAAATACCTGAAGAGATGAATGAAAAAAATTTAACCAAGTTAATCAAGCAAGTTGAGAAAAAAATGAAAGAACATGCGTTAAATTTAGAATATGAACAAGCCGCAAAATGTCGTGATGAGTTGAAAATATTGCGTGATTTGATGTTTAAAAATTAAAGAATATAG
>DYTA01000080.1 GCA_020726205.1 Nitrosospira multiformis | reverse complement strand
TTTTGGCTGCTGCTGTATCAATGTATTTATCCATTGCATTATATATTTTACAATATAGAGGTTTATAAATGATTTATCAAGCTCATATTTCAGCAATAGTTGATGATGGTGCGCAAATTGGAAATGAAACGCGAATTTGGCATTTTACCCATGTCTGTGGTGGTGCGCAAATTGGTGAGCGGTGTTCATTGGGACAAAACGTATTTATCGGAAATGATGTAAAAATTGGGAATAATGTAAAGATACAAAATAATGTATCTGTTTATGACTCAGTTTATTTAGAAGATGATGTTTTTTGTGGTCCATCCATGGTGTTTACCAATGTATTTAACCCTCGCAGTCACGTAACGCGTAAACACGAGTATCGTAAAACTATTGTAAAAAAAGGAGCTACGATTGGTGCAAACGCTACGATAGTTTGTGGAAATACGATTGGTGAATATGCATTTATTGGTGCTGGTTCAGTGGTTAATAAAGATGTTCCTGCTTATGCAATGATAGTGGGTGTTCCTGCTAAGCAAATTGGGTGGATGTGTCAATGTGGTAATAAATTAAATTTTAATAATAATAAAGCTCATTGTTCGCAATGTCAGCATGAGTATCAATTAAAGGATGGAGTCTGTAGTGGGGTTTGAAAGTCTTAGTATTAGAGATTTATTAAAAACATTACTTATTCCAAGGCTAGATAATCGAATTTTACTGAGTATTGTAACTGGGTTTAGTCATGCTCAATTAATTGCACGTGATGATTATGAATTAAATATTGAACAATTTATGCGTTATCAAAATTATTTTCAGCGTGCGTTATCAGGTGAACCAATTGCATATATAGTTGGTCATCGAGAGTTTTACTCTTATGTATTTCAGGTAACTGTGGATACTCTTATACCTCGTCCAGAAACTGAAATATTAGTTGCTAAAGTAATTGAATTAGCTAAGCCAAATGCTAAAATTATTGACTTAGGTACTGGTAGTGGTTGTATTGCCATTAGCTGTAAGTTAGAGCGAAATGATTTGCAAGTAAGCGCAATTGATAGATTTGATGATACCTTAGCCGTTGCTATTAAAAATGCCAACAACTTAAATGCAGATGTTACATTTATCCAGAATGATTGGTTACTTGGTATTAAACAAAAGTTTGACATTATTGTGAGTAATCCACCATATATTGAGGGCAATGATGAGCATTTAAAACAACTACAATTTGAGCCTCAGCAAGCTTTGACTGATTTTAGTGATGGTCTTAGTTGTTTTAGATTAATTGTGCAACAATCTTGGAGTTGTTTGGAGGTTGATGGTTGGTTATTGGTTGAGCATGGTTATAATCAATCTAAAGAAGTTCAATTATTGTTTAAAGCTAATAATTTTACCTGTATTACAACTTTAAAAGATTATGCTGGATTAGATCGTGTCACGCTTGGACAAAAGAAATAAATTATTAAAATAAGGAATAAAATATATGAATAAAACTATACAAACACCATCATCTTCAGAAATTAAACTTCAACGTCATAGTTTAGTAATTTTGGTAATTGCAATACTAAGCTCATTAACTATTTTAGTCTCTGGTAGTAACCATTCGCTGTTTCTAGCAATTAATGCTCAACATGATTTATTACCAAATTGGTTTTGGCTATTATTTAATTTTTTTAGTTATTCTAAATTTTTATTAGTCCCTATAATTTTAATTAGCTTAACATATTTTAAGCGCCGAGATTTACTGCCAAATGTGGTTTTAACTATTATAGCTTATTTTGTAGTTTTTGCTACTTTAAAACATTTAATTGGTGAGGCTAGACCGTATATTGCATTGCCTACAGATAGTTTTTACTGGTTAAATAAATATGAAGATTCAGTAAAGTCAGCATATTTATCTTTTCCTTCTGGTCATACTGGTAATATGGCAATTTTTGCATTTAGTTTGAATGTATTATTTTTTAGTAATAAACGTGGTTTACAATTTTTAATGTTATTATTGGTTATTTTGACTGCTTTAGCAAGAATTTGTACTGGCTGGCATTGGCCTTTAGATGTTTTAACTAGTGGAATAATTGGTTATATTTTAGTTAAAATTTGTTTTGCAGTTGACTTACGTAAGTTTTGCTTTAAGAAGAAATCATCATGCGTGTAATAGAACACATACAGCAAGCAACAAAAACATTATTTAGTTTTGAGTTGGTTCCTCCACTAAGAGAGTCAACTTCAATACAAGAAATATTTACAGTTATTGAACAATTAATACCATATGATCCTAAATGGATTAATGTTACGACACATGCGTCATCATTATTATATGTTGAAAAGAGCGATGGTTCAATTGTAAAACGTGTACATAAAAAACGCCCTGGGACAATGGGGATTTGTGGTGTAATTCAAAATAAATATGGGATAGACGCAGTTGCTCATGTTTTATGTCAAGGATTTTCTCAGCAAGAAACAGAAGACGCTTTGATAGAGTTAAACTATATGGGAATTGAAAATATATTAGCTCTAAAAGGAGATAATCTAAATTATAAACGTCAAAACGTAGGTTTAGATACTACCAATAAACATGCGGTTGATTTAGTTCAGCAAGTGCATAAAATGCGTTCAGGAAAATTTTTGGATGATACAGAATATCCACCGATGAATTTTTGTATTGGTGTTGCAGGATATCCAGAAAAACATTTTGAAGCTGCAAATTTAGAACTCAATTTAGATTATCTCAAACAAAAAATAGCGGCTGGAGCGGAGTACATTGTTACGCAAATGTTTTTTGATAATGAAAAATATTTTTCTTTTGTTAAGAGTTGTCGAGATGCTGGAATTACAGTACCTATTATTCCAGGAATAAAAGTTTTGAAGTCAGCGAGTCAGGTTCATAGTTTGCCTCGTCTGTTTCATCTCGATTTACCGCATGAATTAGTTACTCAATTATTATCTAATCCAGAACATGCTGTGCAAATCGGCAAAGATTGGGCAAAGAGCCAAGTTGATGAGTTAATTGCCGCAGGTGTACCGTGTATTCATTTCTTTTTAATGAATGATGTAAAAAATGTATTGGAAATAATAAACCAATATAAATAAATCTAATAAAATACAAAAAGCTGAGGTGTAAAGTGCGCAAGCCATTAATCGGGATAACGTCAAATTTTGAAAGCATTAGTGCATTAAGTAATAGTAGTGACGAGTTTGTTTTTGTTCGGGCAAATTATGTTGGGGCAATTCTTGAAAAAGGAGGAATACCTCTAATTATAAATTATAAAATTGATCATGAAGATACTGATCATTTTATTGATCGCCTTGATGGAATATTATTTATTGGTGGTCAAGATGTTGACCCACACTTTTATGGTGAACATTGTCAAATAGATTATTGTGAAGATATTCTTGATTCAGGTATTCCGTATAAGCGACCATTACGTGATAAGCCAAATCCAGAAAGAGACCTATTTGAAATTGAACTATATCGTGCAGCGAAGAAGCGTAAATTACCTGTTCTTGGTATTTGTCGAGGATATCAATTAATTAATGTGGCAGAGGGTGGCAGTTTACATCAAGAAATTCCTATCCAAGATGTTTTACATACTATACTTCCTAATGAAACCATTCCAGATCACGAAATTTTGATTCAAAAAAATTCACATGCTCATGAAGTTTTTGGTTCAACTTGTTTTTTTACTTGTTCAATTCATCATCAAGGGATAAAAAACTTAGGAAGCGATTTAATTGCTACAGGTTTTGCCAAAGATGGACTAATTGAAGTAGTTGAAAGCAGAGATCCTGAGCATTTTATGATTGGTATGCAAGGGCATCCAGAGCGTTCTTGTAAGCAATATAATGAACATAACTATTTATTTACTGCTTTTATTCAAGCTGCTCAAGAGTATGACCATAAACGTAGTTATCGATAAATTAAAACTTTGGTTATACCTTCCATTATTATGTGTTTTAGTCGGGTGTAAAGACTCACACGTTGAACATAAAATAAATTTACTGTTAGAGTCTCAATTAACTAAAGTTAATTATGAATCTACTGTAATATTAGATGATGTTAATCCATTGATGAAACCTGAATCTGGACTCTTACCATCTCATAGAATTATTGCTTATTATGGTAACCCATTATCAAAAAAAATGGGGGTGTTGGGAGAGTATGAATCAAAAGTAATGATTAAAAAACTCAATTTAGAGGTTAAGCAGTGGAATCAAGCAGATCCTAATGTTCCAGCTATTTCTGCGTTACATCTCATTGCAACTGTAGCGCAAAGTACCCCTGGCACAGCCAAAAAATATCGTATGATTATGCCTGATAAAATTATTGAACAAGAATATGTTTTAGCTCAAAAAAATCACGCATTATTTTTTATTGACTTGCAACCAAGGCATGATGATATAAAATCTTTGTTACCAAGATTTGAATGGATACTAAAAAATTCAGATGTGCACTTGGGAATTGATCCTGAGTTTAATTTAATTAGTAGTAAAGCAAAACCAGGAACAAAAATAGGTACGTATGATGCTAGTGATGTTAACTATGTGAGCAATTATTTACAAGAGATAACGACTAAATATAATTTATCACCCAAGATTTTAGTAATTCATCGTTTTACTAAACGAGGAGTTACTAATACAAATAAAATTATATTACGACCAAATGTGCAAATTGTTATGAATATGGATGGTTGGGGAGCTCCAGAGTTAAAGCGTGGCACATATCGTAATTATATTGTGCCAGAGCCTGTGCAATATACTGGCTTTAAACTATTTTATCATAATGATACTAAGTATGGCGGTAAATTAATGACTCCATTCGATATTTTGAAATTGGATCCACAACCGTTATACATTCAGTATCAATGATGGTAATAATTTGTGTTACTTTAATATGATATAATAATTAAGTTGTTTTTTGATAATCTTTTTACAGGTAATTAATCTTATGAATAAAATTATTTTAGCTTTAGTTGCAACCGTCGGTTTTGCCTCTAACTCATTTGCTGCTGGATCTTGTATAAATCCAATTGCCGAACTTAATACTAATTTTGGGGTGATTGATATTCAATTAAACAATGCTAAAGCACCTTTGAGTGTGGCTAATTTTGAGCAATATGTAAAATCTGGTTTTTATAGTAATAAAATATTTCATCGTGTAATTCCTGGGTTTATGATTCAAGGTGGTGGTTTTGATAAAGATATGAATCAAGCAGCAACTAAATCACCGATTAAAAATGAAGCTAATAATGGTTTAAAAAATGA